>JBBIMS010000154.1:3093-5027 GCA_037444285.1 Candidatus Aminicenantota bacterium
TTCTTTTTGTCTTTGGAACAAGACCTGAGGCAATAAAATTAGCTCCTTTAATCTTGAAGCTTAGAGAAGACAATAATTTTGAGATTAAGATTTGTGTATCAGGTCAGCACAGGGAGATGCTTGAGCAAGTCCTTAGAATTTTTAATATAAAACCTGATTATGACTTGAGAATAATGAAGGAGAATCAGTCTCTTTTCTACATCACCTCAGAAACATTAAGAAAATTTGAATCTGTTTTAAGAAAAGAAAAGCCAGATTTGGTAATTGTTCAGGGAGACACAACAACAACATTCGTTGCCAGCCTTTCAGCCTATTATCAAAAAATAAAGGTTGCCCATGTTGAAGCAGGCTTGAGAACAGAGGATAAGTTCAATCCCTTTCCAGAGGAGATAAACAGAAGACTTACGGATTGCATTGCTGATCTTTACTTTGCTCCAACTGAAAGGGCTAAAGAAAACCTTCTTAAGGAAGGTGTTAGAGAGGACAGGATATTTGTAACTGGAAACACTGTGATTGATGCTCTCTTCATTATCCTGAATAAGCAGAAAAAACCAGAGGTTCAAAGGGAGATGGAGGAAGTTTTTTTGAAAAGATATGGGATCGGCTTTAAAAGAAGAACAATCCTTGTAACAGGTCATAGAAGAGAAAGTTTTGGAAGAGATTTTGAAGAGATATGTTATGGGCTTAAAATGATTGCAGAAAATTCAGATGCTCAAATTGTCTATCCTGTTCATCTCAATCCCAATGTCCAGAAGCCGGTAAAAGAAATACTGGGTGGTATAAAAAATGTTTATCTTATTGACCCCCTTGATTATTACACCTTTGTGTGGTTGATGAATAGATCCTATTTAGTCCTCACAGATTCCGGAGGTATTCAGGAAGAAGCTCCTTCTCTTGCAAAACCAGTTCTTGTAATGAGGAAAAGGACTGAAAGACCTGAAGGCATTGAGGCTGGAGTAGCAAAACTTATAGGAACTGAGAGGGAAAGCATATTCAGGGAGACCTTGAAATTGCTTGAGTCTGAGGAAGATTACAATAAAATGGCTCAAGCTAAAAATCCCTATGGAGATGGAAAAGCATCCGAGAGAATCCTTGCGGTTTTAAAGGAAAAATACGGCTTAAAGGAATTTTAAAGAGGAGCCAGGTCTTCAAACCTGAGAGAAACAGTAAAGAAGGCTGTAATGAAATTGAGAAAGGTTAAGTGGAAAATGAAGATTCCATCCCTTAACCAATACCAACAATTGAAGTAGCTGTCCCATTTTGGTTCTATAAACTTTTTTCAAGATATGTTCTAATCTCCTTAGTAAATTTTAACAGAATTCTCATATGAAGGACCAAAAGCAAATTCGAGAGAGGTTCTATCTCTCATTGGTAAATTTACCTCTGTTTCAAGAATATACCTCTGAAAAGAGCCAGTTTCTTTCTGCAATTTTAAATTTGCCTGTTTGAGACCAGGAATCCAATTTTCCAGATAGTTAGAAAGAGGCTCTAAAAAATGAGGGATATTCTTAAAAAATCTTTTGCTTCTTTTTTTAAAACAAAATCAGGTCCTCAGAATATCTTACACTTCCATAAGCGAATCTCAACGCTGTCCCACCTTGAAAGACAATCTCACCAAATAATCCTTTCTCAAAAAGGAAATTCAAAACAACTAAATGCAGATACTCCTTGAAGACAATATTAAAACTCAAATTCTCTTTTTCAGCCCTTTGTGCATTTGTGCCAAATCAATCATACTTCAGATAATATACAATTTTGTATATTTTTTCAAATTATTTTTTTTATCGCTATCTCCTTAAAAACAGAGAATGATTTGGAATGAAACAAAACCAATATAGCTCTTTGCCTCTTTCATTAACCCTTTATCTTTATAAAAAAGTAGACGAGAATTTCAGCGATTTATTACACGATCAGCAATACTTTTAGCCAATCTC
>JBBIMS010000155.1:0-5018 GCA_037444285.1 Candidatus Aminicenantota bacterium
ATCAATATTGCGCTGATCCTCTCCTCCCTTGTGGTATATAGAAATCATGTTACTTTTCAAGTCACTGCTCTGAAAGGTGAGAATTTTCTATTAAGTTGAGTTCGTAAAAGAGAGTAATTTAATTAAAAAGTGTGATTATGTGAGCGAAAAGATTGAGGTGAGAAAAATGTGAGAAAGAGGTACAATGTAGTATATGAGAATATTTAATCCTTACAAGAGCAAAGAAGCAAAGACCGTAAATATAATAATCTCTTTTGTAATCCTTTTACCCATGTTCCTTCCTCTTTTTTATCAGGAAAGGGCTGAGGAAAAAGTAGAAGTCATAGCTACGCCTATTTATGTTCGAGTATTTCACAAAGGCGAGCCAGTTAAAGATTTGAAAAAAGAAGATTTTGAAATCTATGAGAATGGGATTAAAAAAGAAATAAAGGGATTTGAAATTATTTCAAGGAAGATATCATCTCCTCAAGAAGGTTTAAAGGAAGATAGGGGAAAGAGGCTTTTCATACTCATATTCGACATCTTTGATTATAGGGGGGAGGTTGAAGAGGGTATAGATTATTTCTTTCAGAAAATTTATAAAAAGGGAGACTCTATTCTCATGGTGGTAGAGAACAAACTTCTTTATATTGGGGAAGGGAAAAATGTTTCAGAAATCGCTTACAATTTAAAGGAGGTACTTAAAAAATACAAGAAAATTTCTTCCCACAGTTTTACTAAAGCTTTCATGGACATAAGCTTTGAAGCAAACAAACTTCTTCTTGAACTTCAGACAGGCATTAGAGATACAAAAGAGAAGGAGATCAATACATTCCTCGAAAACTATAAAAGGATATGGGATGCTTATAGAAAACAATATCTTGTTCCTGATCTTGCATTTTACAGAAACATTCTCAACAGAATTAAAACAATGAAATGTGAGAAATGGGCAATTATCTTTCAAGAAAGAAAATTGTTCCCAAAGTTAAAAAATTACGGTAGAGTTGAGCTGGAGATAAGGAATTTTATTGACAATGCAATGGCTGACCCCTCCCTACAACTGATTGCGAGGACTCTACAAACAAAGCTTTATGAACTTCAGAGATCATTTGATATAACTTATTTTCCATGGGAGAGTCTTCAAAGCATTTTTATGCAAGAAAACATTACCTTACATCTCCTCCTTCTAAAGTATCCAAAAGATATAACTGACCAAGATTTTGAGCTCGCTGAGGTCAGTCAGGATTATGAAGGTTGTTTAAAAGATATATCCTTCTCTACAGGTGGCTCAACAATCTTCTCCAATAAAATCTCAGAATCTTTAAAAGAAGTGGAAGAAAAAGAAGATTGTTTCTATCTTTTGTGGTTTACACCCAGCAAAGATCTGAAAGGGGAGAGAAGAATTGATGTTAAAGTTAAAAAGGAGGGGTTGAAGGTATTCTATTCGAAACAGATTTCTGAAAGGGGAAAACCTCAAATCACTATTTCTGACTTCAAAGCAAGGAATAAATTGATAGAATTCACTGTTGTCAATTTTGAAAGAACCCAGATGGAGGGAAGATTGAAGGGAACTGTGGAAGTAAAGGTAGTCCTTTTTGATGAAAATTCAAATGTTGTTTTTTCAGAGGGGAAGGTTATAGAAGCTCTTAAGGAGAAACTCCATATCTCTCTCAAACTTGATGCTCTAAAGAACGGGAAATATTTTGCCATTATAGAGGTTTTGGATAAGATTTCAGGCTCAGTGGATGTTGTTTCTAAAGAAATAGAATTTTGAAGGAAGTTAGAATTCATACAAACTATAAGTTTTGCAAAGAAATAGAAAATCACTTAATATAATCAAAATTGTCCTAACATTAAATTTTAACCTTGACAAAAATACTGGAGGGTGAAAATGGATATGCTTTTCAGAGGAATCTCAAGAAAACCTCGTTGGAAAGTAGCAATTTATCTTCTCTTATTGCAAGCCTATCATCTTCAAGAATAATCAGATCTTCTTCCTTGAGTCTATTTAGTATGGGGGAAAATTCTTTGACAATGTCAAAGTCGAATCTTCTCTTAAATTCTGATATTTTTATCCCATCAATCAATCTAAGACCGAGGATAATTGCTTCCTTAACAACTTCAGATTTATTTAGTTCTGCAGATTCCTCTTTCTTAGCTTTCCCTTCTTTTATTCCTTTGAACCATTCCTCCACATCGGAGATATTACACCATCTTTTCCCAACAAGATTGGAACATGCAGATGGTCCAAGTCCAAGGAAAGGTTGATAATTCCAGTATTTTAGATTGTGGAGGCATTTCTTACCTTCCTTTGCAAAATTGGAAATTTCATAATGGATAAAGGAGAGGGATTGAAGTTCTTTTTTAAGTTGGAAATATTCCTGAGATATGAAATCATCGTCAGGGATCCCAGTTTTTCTTGTAAGTTCTTCTAAAGGTAGCCCCTCATAATTCTCAAGGATATAGATTGAGACATGGTCAGGATTCATGATCTTTATATTCTCAAGAATCTTTCTGGAATTGTCCTTTTTCTCTCCAGGTAACCCTATTATCAAATCAACATTTATATTTTCAAAGCCCTCCTCCCTGCATAGAAAAAAGAAGTCTATTGCTTTTGTAGGTGTGTAGTCCCTTCCAATGGTCTCAAGAATGTCTTTGTCAAAGGACTGAATCCCTATGCTCAATCTGTTAACTCCAGCATCTCTCCACCCTTTAATTATTTCTCTATCCTTTGTATCTGGATTAACTTCCATGGAAAATTCGAGAATATCCAGATCAAAATATTTCTTTGCAGATTCAAAGATTTTTTGAACATCTTCAGGGTATAAAAGTGATGGTGAGCCTCCTCCTATAAAAATAGTGTCAAATTTAAGGTTAATTTCCGAGTAGAGCTTCATCTCTTCAATTATTCCTCCGAGCCATTTTTGAAACATCTTTCTTTCTCCTGGAATACTGTAAAAATGGCAGTAGGGGCATTTCTTCTTACAAAAGGGGAAATGAATATAAAGACCCGCTTTCTCTTCCATAGATGAATTAAAATAGCATCTTCCAGTCCTTCCTGTCAATAAAAATTTTGCTTTAATTTGTTTCCTAAAAGCAAAAAATTGACGATTGTTTTGCTCCAATTTTAATTGACTGAAATCTATAAAAATGATAAAAATAAAAAATGAGGCTTTATTTATAAAAGCCAGGCCCGTTAGCTCAACTGGTAGAGCAGCGGACTCTTAATCCGCGGGTTGCTGGTTCGAGTCCAGCACGGGTCACCATTTTTCCTTCTCAAGATTTAATTTGCTACTTTCCGGTCAGAATCTTTCCCTTCCTTTCTGGACAAAAGAAGAAAAATACGATACCCTACCTTCAATTGACAGATTTTAAAGAGTTCTTTAAAATAGAAAAGTGATTGAGAGATATAAGTTTAAAGGAACAACCATACTTTGTGTGAGGTTAAAGGATAATGTAGTGATGGCAGGAGATGGACAGGTATCCCTTGGAGAAACGATATTCAAGCAAAGGGCAAGGAAGGTCAGAAAGCTTTATAATGACAAGATTCTCGCTGGTTTTGCAGGAGCTACTTCTGATGCCCTCGCTCTTTTTAGTAGATTTGAAGCAAAGCTTGAGGAATACAGGGGGAATCTCTCAAGAGCAGCTATTGAGCTTGCAAAGGAATGGAGAATGGATAGAGCATTGAGGCGTCTTGAAGCTCTTCTCCTTGTTGCTGACAAAGAGCGGACATTCCTTATTTCTGGAACAGGGGATCTCATAGAGCCTGATGATGGCATCCTCGCAATTGGCTCAGGCGGTCCATATGCCCTCGCAGCTGCGAGAGCCCTTGCAAAATTTACGAACCTTTCTGCAAGGGAGATAGCCCTTGAGGCGATGAAAATTACCTCTGAAATATGCGTTTACACCAACAACGAAATAGTTATAGAGGAGCTATGAGAGAAGAAATTCTTCCTTACAAAGAAGAGATAAAGGAGGTTAGAAAGGAGGAGTTCTTAACTCCAAAGGAGATAGTTCGTGAGCTTGACAAGTATATAGTAGGACAGAGGGAAGCAAAAAAAGCTGTAGCAATTGCTCTCAGAAACAGAATCAGAAGAAGGAGGCTTCCTCCGGAAATTGCCGATGAAATTGCTCCCAAGAATATTCTTATGATTGGGCCAACAGGAGTTGGAAAGACTGAAATCGCAAGAAGGCTTGCAAAGTTAACTTCTTCTCCTTTTCTGAAAATTGAAGCTTCAAAATTTACTGAGGTTGGATATGTGGGAAGGGATGTTGAGTCAATTATAAGGGATTTGACAGAGCTTTCTGTTGACATGGTTAAAGCGGAGGAGATGAACAAGGTTAAGGAGAAGGCAATAAAGAATGCTGAGGAGAGACTTCTCGACATACTTCTTCCCCCCAATAGATTTCGCCACAGAGATTCATTTTCAGGAGATTATAATGAGGATTATTTAAGAGATACAAGGGAGAAATTGAGAGCCCAGCTCAGGGAAGGTAAATTGGATGAGAGGAAGGTTGAGATTGAGGTCAGGGAAAGGGCTTTCCCTGCCTTTGAGATTTTTACTGGGACAGGAGCTGAAGAAATAGGAATAACCATACAGGAAATGATGCCAGGGCTTTTTGGAGGGAAAATAAAGAAAAGAAAAGTGAAAGTCAAGGAAGCTCTGCAATATTTGATAGAGGAGGAGCAGAAGAAACTTATTGATATGGAACAGATTGTAAGGCTTGCAATTCAGAGGGTTGAACAGTCTGGAATTGTTTTCCTTGACGAAATTGACAAAATTGCAGGAAGAGAGTCAGGACATGGTCCAGATGTTAGCAGGGAGGGTGTTCAGAGAGACCTCCTTCCGATAATTGAGGGGACAACTGTAAACACAAGGTATGGAATGGTTAAAACAGATCATATTTTATTCATTGGCGCTGGTGCTTTTCATGTCTCAAAGCCATCTGATCTTATACCGGAGCTTCAGGGTAGATTCCCTATAAGAGTTGAGCTTGAACCCTTAACAAAGGAGGATTTTATAAGGATTTTAAAAGAA
>JBBIMS010000156.1:0-5015 GCA_037444285.1 Candidatus Aminicenantota bacterium
TTTTAACACCCCTTGGCAAGCTTAAAATTGATGAAAATATTGCTAAGGAGCTTATATCCTATCACAAATCAATAAGTTTTAACGAGGAAGCCCATAGACTTGAGCATTCTGTGGAAGTCCAGCTCCCGTTTATACAGGTCTCCCTTGGAGATGTTCCAATTGTTCCTGTAGTAATGGGAAGACAAAGTGAAAAAAATATAAAAATACTTTCTGAAGCACTATACAAAGTAATTTCTACAAAGAATGTTCTTCTTGTTGCATCCACTGACCTTTCCCATTACTACCCAAGAGATGTTGCGAGAAGGGTAGACCTTTTAACGAGGTCCTTGATAGAAAAATTCGATCCAGAACTTTTAATGAGTGAGTTCCATAGAGGAAGAGCAGAACTATGCGGTGGTGGACCTGTTGTTGCAGTAATGATGGCCTGTAAGAAAGCGGGTGGGAAAAAAGTTGTTCCCCTTTCCTACAAAGATTCAGCAGATGCTGTTCCTATGGCGAATGTTGTGGGTTATTACTCTGCTGTTATTCTAAATTCAAAGGAAAAGGAGCAAAAGTCTGAGGGATTTAATCTTAACCAGAGTCAGAAGGAAAAACTTCTGAGAATTGCAAGGGAATCAATTGAGCTATTTGTTAGAGAGGGGAAGATAGTTCCTATAGAAGAAGATGATCCTGTTCTTAAGACAAAAGCCGGAGCCTTTGTAACTATAAAGGAGCATGGAATGTTAAGGGGTTGCATAGGTTTTACAGAGCCCATATTCCCTCTTGTAGAAAGTGTTCAGAAAGCAGGGATTCTTGCTGCAACCCAGGACCCGAGGTTTAGACCCCTTTCGGTAGAGGAGCTTCCTTTAATACATCTTGAGATTTCTGTCCTTACTCCTTTAAGGAAAATAAATAATGTTAAGGAGATTGTTGTAGGTAAACATGGGATAATGATTTCAAAAGGTGGAAAAAGAGGTTTACTCCTTCCACAGGTCGCTGTTGAGTATGGATGGAACAGAGAACAATTCCTTGATCAGACCTGTATCAAAGCTAATCTTCCTTATGGATGCTGGAAGCAGGATGCAGAGATTCAGATCTTTGAAGCAATAATATTTGAGGAGAAAAAGTAAGGGTTTAGCGGATTCTATTAAGGAACGCAAGTAAAAGACTCAGAATCTTTCCTTCCTTTTAAATTAATTGAAAAGAATCAGAAAAGAGTTGATTATTTTTGCATAAAAAGATAAACTTTATATTTATAAAATTCTTTAGAGGTGAAATATGGATTATGATGTAATAATAATTGGCGCAGGTCCTGGAGGGTATGTTTCAGCCATAAGGCTCGGGCAGTTGGGGAAAAAGGTCCTTGTGATAGAAAAGAAATATTTAGGGGGAGTTTGTCTTAATGAAGGTTGCATTCCTGTAAAAGCCCTTGTTTATGCATCCCATTTGAGGGAAAAGGTTAATTATGCAAAGAAGGAGATGGGATTTTTGGTAAAGGATGAAGGTTTTGAAATTGAAAAACTCAGAATATGGAAGGATAGGGTAGTTGAGAGGCTGAAAAGGGGGATTGAGACTTTATTTAAGAACTACAAGATTGAGTGGATCATGGGAGAGGGAAGATTAATTGATAAAAATAGTGTTGAGGTGAGTTTTCAAGGAGAAAAAAAGGTTTTTACTGCTGATTTCACTATAATTGCAACAGGCTCAAAACCTCTTTCATTACCAGGATTTGAACCTGATGGAGAACTGATATGGACATCAACTCAGGCAGTCTCCCTTTCAAAGATCCCCTCAAAGCTTATAATTCTTGGAGCAGGGGCTATCGGTCTTGAGTTTGCCTATATTTATAAAAATCTTGGCTCTGATGTTGAAATTTATGAGATAATGCCTCAGATTCTTCCTGGAGCTGACAGGGAAATGGCAGAAGAGCTCAGGAAAGTTTTGACGAGGAAGGGTATTAAGATTTACCTTAATGCAAAAGCTATTGGAATTGAGAAGAAGGGAGATTCTCTGGATTTAATTTTGGAAGTTGATGGGAAAGAGGAAAGAAGAGGGGGTGAGGTCTTGCTTCTTGCAGTGGGTAGAGCGCCTGTTTTTGACGGAATAGAACCAGGCAGAATTGGAATAAAGACAGATGGGAAATTTATAATCACTGATAGCCAGATGAGAGCATCAATTCCAAATATATTTGCGATAGGAGATGTTACTGGACCTCCTCTTTTGGCTCATAGGGCATCAAAGCAGGGAATTGTTGCAGCAGAGGCTATTGCTGGGCTTGATGCAAAGTTTGAGCCAAAAGTTATTCCCAATGTTGTTTATACAGAACCTCAGCTTGCCTCTGTTGGAATTTCAGAAGAGGAAGCAAAGGAGAGAGAAATTAAATATTCTATTGGGAAGTTCCCCTTTATTGCCAATGGTAAAGCAGTGAGTAGTGGAGAAACATCAGGATTTGTAAAGATAGTTGGAGAACTAAACACAAATAAAATCCTTGGAGTTCATATTTTGGGTCCGGAAGCCTCATCCCTGATTGGTGAAGGCTTGGTTGCAATGGAGATGAGCGGGGAGTTGCATCACCTCGCAGATCCCATTCATCCCCATCCATCCCTTTGCGAAGCGATTATGGAAGCTGGTGAAAATTTCTTCAAAAAAGCAATACACATATTGAATTGAAGGGGCTGTGGTGAGTAGAACAATAATTGATAAAAAGGCGCAGAAATTTTTATCTCTAACAAACCTTTTCGCTTGAAAGCAGGTGAAATGGTTATAATGCCCGCCAATGAACCTCATTCTCTCAGAGCAGTAAAGAAATTCAAAATGATTCTGATAATGATAAGATCTTAAGCTAAAGGGAAAAAACTTGTACCCTCTCCCCCAAGGGGAGAGGGATTTTCAGGAAAACTTACCTCTACAGAATTTTTATTTGTAAGCCTTAATCCATGATTTGGAATTCAATCTGATAGATTCTTTAAAAAAATCATCATTAAAATTCCAAGAATTGTTATAGAGAAATGGAAAATAAATGTTCTGAATTTTTCCTTTTTGTGGAATTCAGGTATTAGATCAGATAAGGCAATGTAGAGAAATCCACCCGCAACAACAGGAGGAACCAGAAGAACAAATGATTTCACAACCTTTGAAAAGAAAAATGTTCCTACCCCTCCTGCTATTGCTGTCAGAGCAGTAATAAAATTGAAGAAGAGAGCTCTCCTCTTAGTAAATCCACCGTAAATAAGAACGCCAAAATCTCCTATCTCCTGAGGAAGTTCGTGTAAAAATACAGCGATCGTTGTTGCTAATCCCAGGTTGGAATCAAGGAGATATGCCGCTGCAATGGAAATTCCATCTACAAAATTGTGGAGACCATCACCGAAAAGGTTCAGATAGGCGAAAGCATGAACTGAACATTCCCTATCGTGACAATGCCTCCATCTAATTATCCTCTCCATTAGGAAAAAGAATAATATTCCTCCAATTAAAAGACTCATTGAAAGATTCCAGGATTTCAAATCTTCAATTGATTCAGGGATTAGATGGAAAAAGGCACCCCCAAGAAGTACTCCTATGGAGAGGGAGACAAAAAAGGAAATCAATTTTTCAAAATATTTTTTGTTAAGGCTTATAAATAAAATTCCTGAAAAGGAAAGAAGACTGACTGCAAATGTGGAAATAATTATGTAAATTAAAGATTCCATTTTAGCTAATGGAATTTTGACTAATCTTTTTCCTTCTGGAATAAGGAACTTTCAATTGGAACATTATATTGGACATTTTTAAAATTAAATTCCATTACCTTCTGCTCATCCCTTAAAACGGTTATTTTCATTGGGGTTAATATATCAATGATTTTTGTGTAGTTATCAAGGAGAATCTCTGTTTTTGATATGGCTCCAGTCTCAGGATTTATGGAGTTGAACTCCTGCTTTATCGGGATAAAGCTTTCAGAATCAAAGTAGAATATCATCCATTCTCCCTCTTTTTGCGTAAATTTTATAGCATAGGCAACCTTCTCTCCTACTTCTTTCAGACCCAGAGGCTCTGTCTTTACCTCTTTGCTTTTATATTCAAGGAGTATGTTCAGCCTCTTTTCTGAATTCTTGAAATATGAAATCCATTCCTCAGGAAGTTCCTGGATTTTCCCCTCTTGAATCATCCAGCCTCTCTGTCCATCATAGACTGTTATAGTATTTATGGAGTCTATTTTGTCCTCTATCCTCATTTTTAAAGGGTTATATTCAATATACATTACTCTCTTTCCTTTGATTACATTCCCTCCTGCATAGATTGTAAGTTCGGATTCCATAATACCACTGCTCAAGGATTTCAGAGCCTCTTTCCCTCCCTGGACAGAAATTGACTTTTCAATAATTTCATCAACTTTAAAATCTTTCTGGGCAAAGAGAAATGAGGGAAGAATAAGAATTAATAAAAATTTTCTCATTTTATGCTCCAAATTTTTTTAATTTTAACGCATTTGCAAGCATAAGTAAAATTGCATCCTTTGCATAAAAAATTCCCAGAGATCCTTTTCTACATTCCTTTTCTGTAAATCTTTCTGCCCCTCCATATCTTTCCCATTTTGAATAGAGGAGGAATGGGTTAGGATGCCATGAATGAGCTTTGAGAAGGGAGGGGGTTGAGTGGTCAGAGGTAATAACTAGAACATCGGGGTTCAGGCTTAAGATTTCAGGCACTATTGAATCGAATTCCTCTATTATTTTAATTTTATTTTCATAGTTCCCATCCTCCCCATAGGAATCGGTCTTTTTCACATGAAGGTAGAAAAAGCCATAATTTGAGAAGTTTTCCTTTAAAGCTTTAAAGAGCTCATCTATGGTGGGTCCCACATCAATTACATCCATTCCAACTATTCTTGCAAGCCCCTTATACATGGGATAATGGGCTATGGCTAAAGGGGTCAGGAGATAAAGTTCTCTCATTGATGGAATGGAAGGATATTTGGAAAAACCCCTTAAAAGAACTGTGTTTGCAGGGGATGAATCCTTTAGAATATCATTTGTTCTTTCAATGAATGAATT
>JBBIMS010000157.1:0-4996 GCA_037444285.1 Candidatus Aminicenantota bacterium
TTGTGGTGCAATTTCCCTTTTTGAGCCAAATGTTCTGAGGTATGCCTATGAATGTGGGGTGAACTATTTTGATACTGCAGAAGGTTATCTTCGAACAAGGAGCGAGTCTTTCATAGGTCAAGCTTTAAAGGATGTAAGGGATAAAGTTGTGATTTGCACCAAGCATGCCTATAACCCAAATGAAAAGATTGAAAAAACAAAGATTATTGAAAGGGTTGAGGCAAGTCTGAGAAGACTCAATTCAGATTATGTTGACTTTGCTTTTATCCACAATGTTGACAATCTCGAGCCATTCATGAAGAACGATGAATTTCTTAGTGCCTATGAGACTTTAAAGAAGGATGGAAAAGTTAGGTTTACGGGGTTTTCAACCCATAATGCAAAGTTGACCCTTAAACAAGCCCTTGAATATGATTTTGTCCAGGCAGTTCTTGTTATTTACAATCACATGGAGGGAAAGGATATAGAGCCTTTAATTGCAGAGGTAAGGAAGAAGGGGATAGGAGTTATTGCAATGAAGATTTTTGCTGGAGGAGCCCAAGGAGTTCTAAAAGCCCTTGTCAGTGAAAAGCAGAGTTATCCTCAGGCTGCAATAAGATGGGTCCTTAGCAATCCAAATATCGACACCTGCATTCCTACAATGAGTAGCTATTCCCATGTGGAAGAGTATGTTTCTGCATCAGGTAAGCCCCTTACAAAGAAAGATCTTGAGATAATAAAGAATTATCAATCTTTTGCCAGTAATATTTACTGTAGAGTAAGTTGCAAGGAATGTTTGTCTTCCTGTCCTGAAGGTGTTGCCATAAATGATATTCTTCGATTTGCCATGTATTTTGAAAATTATGGAATGGAAAAGGAGGCAATGAGATATTATTCTGAGCTGGATAATGAAAAGAAACCTTACAAGTGCCAGAAATGCAATGGTTATTGCGAAAGAGCCTGCCCTTATGGAATTGAGATAAGAAGGAAGCTCCTGCACTCCATGGAGATACTTTCTGCTTGATTTATTTTGGAATTACACAGATAAAAGTCAATAAACCTTTCCCTCTATTTCTGAATTGATGTTTCTTCAGAGGCGGAACATATACTGCTTTCCCTTTGTTAATTGGATATTCTTTCCCTTCCTCATCAACCAAAGCTCCTTCTCCATCTAAAACAAAGACCTCATGCTCGTAATTGTGGCTGTGAAAGGGAGAGTATCCACCCTCTTCTATTTCCACAAGCCTTAGATAAAAATTGGGAGGATTTTCCCTCTCTCCTATCAACCATCTTATGTAGGCTTTCTCCGCCCCTTCTCCCGCAATAACTCTTTCCACATCTTTAAAATCTTTTATTATCATCTCAACCTCCAATTTTTTTAATGATTTCCATTAAATAACTTTTAATTTTCTCAAGCTGGCTTTGACCGAGGTATCCAATTATATATTTTCCCCTCTTCAATATGGAAATTTTACCATGAACCCTGTCTTCGGCTAAAAATCCTACTGTGGAGTCTAAGGTAAAGCTTTCAAAACCCTTTCTCTTTTCAAGATAATTTCTGAATTTTTCGAATGTTCCCTCTCTTTCTTCTTCAATTATGAAAAGATAAAATTTCTCATCATTCATTTTGTATTCTGCCTGGAATCCATTTTCTAAAAAATCAATACCGAGAAAATTATAAGGAAAGAATTTCTCAGAGTTTTTTATCAAACCACTTTCAGGGAAATATTTCAAAACTTCAGGTAGCTCTCCTTTATCCTTAACTTTTTCAACTATCTGCGTTGCAAAGGAGAGTAGTATCTCTGGAGCTTTTTCTCCACATTCGGAACAGAAAATTTTTATGTAAAATGGACCTGTTATGAAGAATAAATCTTCACCGTCAGTGTATCCTTGATTTCCAATATCTAAGAACTGGTAATCAGGAGATCTTTCAATGCTGTATATCCCGAAGGAATTGTAGTGATTCCCCATGTCATATATTTCAAGGGTTAAAGAGGAATTCTCCTTTTCATAATAGGCTACAAGGAGTTCCTTAAATCCAAAAGCCAGATAGGCTTCTGCTCCTCCGTCAATATGCTCGTAGAGATTGCCAGAGTTAAACAATTTTGGCTGTTCTGAGAGCTTCCATCCTTCTATTTTCGGTAATAGAGAGGAGAGGGTTGAAGAGAAAAGGAAGGAGGAAAGGGAAGAAATTAACATAAAAAGAAGAATTATCCTTTTCATAAAATCCTCCATTTAAAATTTATTCAACCGAACCTTTCTTAAAAATAATTGAATCTGTTTTAACTCCAAGGGCTTCGCTAACAACATTACACTTTGCCTTCAGGAGAAAGTAAATATTCAATGGAAGTCCTGCACAGGTTTCAAAGTTTCCATGCCCCTTGGACAGAATAATATCTGCTCCAAAGAATTCTTTTTTAAATTCTTCACTCACCTTTTCGAGATCAATCCCGATGGAGTTAGTTCCTGTCTCTATTACTGGAACAATTTCAGCTAATCCAGAAAAGATTGCATCCTCCATTGTGGCATCATTTATAATTGGTTTTGATTTAACGCAGAATTTTATATCAAGACCGAATTTGATGAGCTCTTCAATTAAAACTCTGTCAAAGACTATTTCTCCTGCATTGTCTCCCAGATAAAGAAGTTTTCTCCCTCTTTTTATATCTTTCCTGAAAAGCTCATAGTCGTCAATTTCAAATTTAGAGTTCAGAATCGTATCCACATCTTTAGAGAGATCGTAAGAATGTCCTATTCCAAGGTCAATTATATTACCTGCAACCGCAACATGGAGGGCAGAGTAGAGGGGATCAGAAGATGAGGATACAATTCTTTTAAGCTCAGGAAGCATTGAAATAGCTTCTCTATTACTTTTTTCCTTGACAGATTTAAAGGGGTCTTCAACCTCTGTAATTTTAGTAACAATTTCATATACTACTTTTGAAATGTGGGCAGGAGGAAAGTTTAAATCAACCTTTTCAATTTCATGGGCTATTAAATTTATTATTTCCCTTTGTTTTTTTTCATCATCTGTTGCCAGTTTTGCTGTGTTTAAGCCCTGTTTTATCATACATACCAGACAATCAAGCTTCGATTTTATACCCATTATATCTATTTTATTGAATAGATTTTTTGAATTTGATAGCCAAGTCTCAGATTCCTTAAATTCATTTGAATTCCTTTTTTCCATAGATAATAGGCTTTTTTGGTAGACCATTTAAGCATTGACTGAGGTTGAAGGAAAACCGGTATGTTTGGAAAGCTTTCTGAAATTTTTTTGATTACATCAATTGTTAAATTTTTATCTACCACAACCTTTACCTCCTTTGCTAATTTTCTCCATCCCTCATCAAAGAAATAATCAGGAGGTTTTGGAGAAAGGGTTATCCAATCAAAGGGGAGGGGTAGGAATCTCCTTCCGTTTGTTTCAATTTGTATAAAATATCCATATTTTTTAAGGTTGAGAACAAGGTTAGAGAGGTTCTGAAGAGTTGGTTCTCCGCCTGTTATGCAAACCCAGCTGGTTAAATTTTTAAATTTCTCTATCTTTTTTAAAATCTCCTCCAAACTCTCTTCTTTTCCTCTATTCCATGCATATTTTGTATCGCAAAAATCACATTTTAAATCGCAGCCAGAAAGACGGATGAAAATTGTAGGCTCTCCCACTCTCAACCCTTCTCCTTGAGAGCTGAAAAAAATCTCAGATATCCTCAGAGTATTCTGCTGAGGCATTTTCTGATTCCCAGACAACAACTTTTTTAACAGGGTAATATTTCTTTAACTCATAGAAAAAGTGTTTTGAAAGGTTTTCAGCAGAGGGGTTAAAATCGTAAATTTCATTTAGAAATTTATGATCAGGAAGAATTTGAGCCAGTTTTTCTTTTATCTCTACAAAATCAAATCCTATCCCTGCTGGATTGAGTTCCTTAACTTCAATAAATACCTCAACCTCAAAGGTATGACCATGAACCTTTTCACATTTTCCATGGTAATCTTTCAGAAAATGAGCTGCTGAAAATTTATCTTTAACTCTCAGAACCCATGCCATTTTCCCTCCTTTTTAAGTCTTGTAATAAGATGGTCTTCAATTCCAATGTCCTTCCAGGCAGATTCTCTGATTCTGCATGCAGGGCATCTCATACATGGTATCTCTCTCCCTCTATAGCAGGAGATTGAATAGGAGTAATCTGCTCCCAACTCAAGCCCAAACTTTATAATTTCGGACTTTTTCATTCCTATTAAAGGGGTTAAAATTGATATTTTCTTTCCCAATCTTCCTGCCCTTGTCCCTGAATTTATAGCTTTTTCCATTGAATAGACAAAATCCTTTGAGGTATCTGGATAATTTGGAGAATCAAGGGAATGGAAACCAGTAACTATTGAATAAGCATCAATAACCTCAGCTAAAGCAACTGCAAGGGAAAGGAAAATTCCATTTCTAAAGGGAACATATGTTGATGGTATTCTTTCCCCGAGCTCTTCAAGGTCAATATCTTCAATTTCTATTTTCCTATCTGTAAGGGATGAACCACCAATCTGACATAAGTCAACATTTATTATCCTTTGCTCTATATCTTCCCTTTCAGCTATTTTTTTAGCCATTTCAATCTCAAGGGAATGGGTTTGACCGTAGGAAAATGTGAGGGCTAAGATCTGACTGAACTCTCTTTTAGCCCAGTAGAGAACTGTTGTAGAATCTATCCCTCCAGAAAAAAGAACAATTGCTGAGCCCACTTTCATATTTTAGTATAAAGAAACAATTGGAAAACCTCAAATTTTTGGATGAAGTTGGATTTATCTTTTTCTTAACCTGTCTTATCATGTTATAATGACCTATGAGCTATCCAAAGGCAGATCCATTAAACTTTTTGGGAATAAGGGACGAAATATGCTCCTTTGAGAATTCAAAGGTTGTTATTTTTCCAATTCCCTATGAGCTTACAACTTCCTTCTTAAAAGGAACTTCTCGGGCTCCACTTAGAATAATAGAGGTTTCAGATTATCTTGAGCTTTACGA
>JBBIMS010000158.1:0-4986 GCA_037444285.1 Candidatus Aminicenantota bacterium
TACTTATTACCTCACATGCCCTTTTCAAAAAAGCATCAGGGTTCTTAATACTAATCTGGACACTTGGGTTTGGCTGAATAAGTCTCATTTCCTCAACAACATCAAGAATTAGATAGGAAAGTTCATTTACTGCATCTGAGCCATCGGGTTTGACTCCTCCAAGATTTATCTGAGAAAAATCATTGTAGGTTGCGCTCTCCGCAGATGTTACACCAACCTTTGGAGGAGCAGGCTGATTGTTGAATTTTATCCAGAAGCATTCAAGGAGTTCTTTCGCCTCCTCCTTGCTCAGCCTTCCTTCCTCAATGTCCCTTCTATAAAATGGATAGAGATGCTGGTCAAGCTTACCAGGACAGAAGGAATCCCACTGGTTTGTCTCTGTTATGACACCAAGATGGACAAACCAGTATGCCTGAAGGGCTTCCCAGAAGTTTCGAGGTGGATAGGCTGGGACATGCTCACATATCTCTGCGATTTTTTCAAGCTCCTTTTTCCTTCTCAAATTCTTCTCCTTCTCAGCCATTCTCCTTGCCAGTTCAGAATGCCTTCTGGCAAAGTTTATTATTGCATCTGCACAAATAAGCATTGCCTTAAGTTCCTGCTCCTTAGAGTAAGCTTCCGGATCATTGTAATAGTCGAGATTCTGGAGGCTTTCCATTATCTCTCTTTTGAAGTCGAGAAACCCTTTTCTGTAAATTTTGTCATCGAGAACAGTATGACCTGGAGACCTCTGCTCCATAAATTCTGTAAAAATTCCTGCATGGTATGCATCCTTCCATTCTTCTGACATCTCACTAAAAACCTTCTCCCTAATGCTCTTTCCCTTCCAGAAAGGAATTATTTTCTCCCTGTATACTTTCTTTACATCTTCAGAAACTATGTAGGAAATCTTCTCCCTTGAGTTCAGGATTTCTAAGTCTTCAATAGAATGGCAGCAAATTTCAGGGTAAGTTGGAACAGCTTTTGGAAGAGGTCCTCTTTCTCCAACTATTAGCTCGTCTTCATCAATAAATATTGATTTATTTTCCAAAATATATTTAAAGGCAAGGGCTCTCAGAACAGGAGTGGATAAAGTTATCAAGTTCTCCTTTGAATAAAATTCAGTTATAAGCTCTGCTCTTTCAGATGTTATAAAAGGTTTTGTGTTGACGCTTTTTTCCCTCAGCCTTTCAACTCTTTCTGTCATATCTATCCTCCAATTTTTACATTTATTTTATTCCCTTTTAATATTTCGGAAAAAAGATTCAAGCCGTTTTTCCCTTGAGAACTATCCACTACAAATTTGTAATCCCTTCTCAACCTTCTATATTTTTCAACTCCACCTTTATGAAAGGGCAAAAGATGAACCTCTTTTATTCCAAGAGATAAGACAAACTCAGAGGTTTTATCTATGTTTTCAATACTGTCGTTTATGCCGGGCACAACTGGAATCCTTATTATAATATTTTTATGATTTGAAGAAAGTTTTACAAGATTCTCAAGGATTATTCTGTTAGATACACCTGTAAATTTTTTATGAAGTTCCTCATCCATTAACTTAAGATCAAAAAGGAAAAGGTCTGTATACTTGATGACAGAAAGAAGAACATCCCAGCTGGCATATCCACAGGTCTCAATTGCAGTTGAAATCCCTTCTCCTTTGCATCTTTTTAAAAGGGAAATTAAAAAATTACTTTGAAAAAGAGGCTCACCACCTGAAAAGGTTACTCCACCTGAGGATTCTTCGTAGAAGACCATGTCCTTTTTGATCTCAGTCATGACCTCCTCAACTGTCATCTCCTTCCCAGCAATTTCCCTTGCTCCAGCAGGACATTCTTCAACACATTTTCCACAGAAAGTGCAATTTTCAGGATTTTCAACAGCTGAATCGGGACATACCTTTCTACAGGTTTCACATCCTATACAACGATCATCCCATAATACCATCTCTTTTTTGAAAAATTGCCCTTCAGGGTTATGGCACCACAGGCACCTCAGGGGGCATCCTTTGAAAAAAACCACTGTTCTTATTCCCGGTCCATCATGGATGGAAAATCTCTGAATGTTAAAGATTAGCCCCTTCTCCTTGTCCCACTCGGTCTTTTCAATAATTTCATCCACCATAAACCTCGGAACTAATTTGAGCCAATCAAAATTTCCCTTTCAATTTATTCATTTTTTCATTTTCAGAGTTAACAAGATTGTAGTACTTTACTATGAATGGATAATTGTCCTGAAAGTTCCAGTGCCTCTCTTTTATTAATTTTTTGACACCTTCCTTGTCTTTTCTTTTAAAAAGTTCAATTAATTCCCTATGCTCCTTCATGCACTTTTCTTCCCATTCCGGTATGGTCAATATTATTCTCGGGAAATCATATAACCTGCTTCTCAGTTTTGTAATTATCTCATATAGAATATTATTACCGCTAAGTTTTATGTGAATGTTATGTAATTCGCGGTTATAATCCATATAGCTTATAAAGTTGTTCCTTCTGAGAGCTTTCTCCATTTTTTGATAAAATTCTTCCATTTTTTTAATATCTTCTTGAGTTATTTTTTCGCAGGCAATTTCCGCTGCTTCTGATTCCAGAATTCCTATTGCATTATAAATATCTTCAATCTCCCTCAGGGTTAGCTTTTTAATCCTTATGCTCTTCCGGGGGAGTATTTCCACAAAACCTTCTTTTTCCAGCTGAAGTAGTGCCTCTCTTATCGGAGTCCTGCTTATACCCAACAATTCGCACAATTGCTTTTCGTTTATTCGCTCTCCTGGTTTCAAATTCCCCTTTTCCATCTCCTCCCTCAAATAATCCATCACACATTCACTCAATGATTTATACTGTATTGGACTCCTTTTCTTATCCATTCCTTTCATAGAAGATAATAATATCATACATTATATATCATAACAACTTAAAAAGGTAACCCTCGTTTTAAAATTTTTACACATCTTTTGATTATATCTCTAAGGATTTATGCACTTAATTTTTTATTTTTACTTTATTCATATGCCTTTATTAATTTTGGTAGATTTGCTCAATTTTTTATGGCTTCCAAGAATATCTGTTCCAGAGAAGGAGGAGATAAATATTTCCTATCACTTTTTAAATCTTTCAATTCTCCTTTAAGAATTATCTCACCGTTATTTATTAATATTACATCATCGCAGATTTTTTCCATTTCTGAAAGAAGATGGGAACTTATAAAAATTGTTTTACCATTTTGTTTTAACTCCAGAATGTAGTCTCTTACGCTATTAATTAATATGGGATCAAGACCATTGTAAGGCTCATCAAGTACAAGAAGCTCAGGTTCATGTAACACCGCTACAGCAAATGCGAGCTTCTGCAACATCCCCCTTGAAAAGGTTGAAACTTTCTCCTTAAGTTCCCTTTCTAAGTTGAATTTTTCATTTAAAAAGTTGATTCTTTTGATAATTTTTTCTTTTGGGAGGGAATAAAAGGCTCCCAAAGTTCTTAGAATTTCTATCCCTTTCAGAAAACCATAAAAATTGGGGGTCTCAGGGAGATATCCAATTTTTGCCCTCACTTCCCGTTGTTTAATAGAACCTCCAAAAATCCTGATCTCTCCTTCGTCCTTTTTTAATAGTCCGAGTATTACATTGATTGTGGTTGTTTTCCCAGCTCAATTGGGTCCTAAAAACCCTGTTATCCTTTCTTTTTTCACTTCAAAATTTAAATCTTTAAGCGCAAATCCTTTTTTAGAAAGAATTTTATATGTTTTACTTAATTTTATTATTTTCAAAACACTTAAATCTTCGTTCATTTTGTAATTACCATTTAACGAGAATTTTCCAGAGAAATCTTTCTCATAAAATAAAGTGAAATAATCATGTATATAGCAATTAATGATAAAGTGATATGGGTAGAATATTTTTCATTTATAAATTTAAAAAATACGGGATTGCCCAGGGATAAAATAAAGAGTAGTATCTTTTCTTTTGGAAGGAGGGCATATGTCTCCATTCTATGCATAAAATTTAATCCCATTTTAGTCACTATGAAAAAGGACACAAAGTACAAGACAACTAAGACAATAAAATTCTTGTTCCCCTTTAGAAATGTCGAAAGTAGCATTCCCAATGAAAATAGGTACAATCCAATTAGATACACATATAAAATGAGCTTCAGATTTAGTTCAAGGAAATCTGTTCTTCTATAAATCAATTGTCCGGCTGAGAACATAATAAAATTAAAAAGCATTATTGATAATATTAAAACAGAAGGGCCTAAAAACTTTCCCAAAAACAGCTCTTCCTTTGATAATGGTGATACAACAAATGAAATTAAGGTTTTATTTTGGAATTCCTCTTTGATCATTCCAGATGAGCTAATCGCAAATACAAGTATATATCCCATTAATATAATACCAAGCTTATTTTGGCTAAGCGAATTTAATATAGAGTATAGAATTCCAATGTTTATCAGAGCTAATAATGTTATCTCTATTTTATTTGAAATAATTTTTTTTACTGTAATAATGGCAATCTTTACCAGAAAGTTAGGTCGCAAAGTTAACATTTATAAGCCTCTGATATTGTTTATTATCTCATCAATTTCCTTGCCATCATATCCAGGTGGATTTTCATCTATATATAAAATTTCTTTTTTGTTGTTTATAAGAATCCTAAATGATGTGAAATCGGTTTTATTAACAAGAAATTTGAATTTTTTATCCCTGTCAAGAGCGATAGGAATAGTTATATTCTTTTTATTTATAAAGTCATTAATTATTTTTTTATTCTGGTCAGTAATTCCTACTACTTTTATTCCTTTACTATTATAAAAACTTATGTTTCTCTGGGCATTCATTAAATATGCATAGCATAAATCACAGTCGCTGAATTTAAAATAAATTAGAAGAAGATATTTTGATTCTATCTCTGATAAATCAATATAACCATTGTTAAAAGTTTTAAAAATAAAATCAGGAAGATAATCTCCTTTCTTATATGTAGAAATATCTTTTTTATGATTATTTTTTTTA
>JBBIMS010000159.1:0-4985 GCA_037444285.1 Candidatus Aminicenantota bacterium
CCGTTTAACTTTCGTGGCTATTCCTCAAGGAATATAATAGCTGAGAAGAAGGGTAAGACAAGTCCTGAAGATATTTTTATAATATGTGCCCATTACGATTCAACCTCAAATATTCCAACACTCTTTGCCCCAGGAGCAGATGATAATGCAAGTGGAACATCTGCAGTTCTTGAGTCTGCGAGAATACTTGTCAAATATCCCCTTGATTTCACAGTTCGCTTTGTTTGTTTTTCTGCGGAAGAATGGGGTCTTTATGGAAGCAGTGCATATTCTTCATCTTCGAGGGATAGGAACGAAAAAATCGTAGGAGTTCTAAATTTTGACATGATTGCTTACGCTGATAAGCTTCCTGAGGATCTTGAAATAATTGTTAATCCGCATTCAGAATGGCTTGCTGAAAGAACAATTCTGGCATCTAAGACATATTATGATTATCCCATCCGTAAGATTGTCAGCTCCTCCTTTGTCTATTCTGACCATGCTTCTTTCTGGCAAAAGGGATATGATGCTTTTTGTGCAATTGAGGACAATCCGATTAGAAACCCATATTATCACACAACGGACGACACCCTGGATACACTGAACATTGATTTTCTAAAATCTGTTGTTAAGGTCGGTTTAACCATCCTTTCAGATCTTTCTCAGCCAATAAGACCGGGATACCCTGAAACACCAAAAGGATTAATGGTAAAATATGTTGTTTATAAGTCTCTTTTCAACTCCATCAGAAACATTTATCTTTCCTGGGATAGAGTTGAAGGGGCTACAGGCTATAATGTTTACAGGACAACATTGTCTCATCTAAATTACCAGAAGATAAATGTTACTCCCATTTTAAACAACTACTTTGAGGATAAAAACCTTAGAACAGGAATTTCCTATTATTATGTTGTTTCTGCATTGGATTCAGCTGGAAGAGAGAGTAATTATTCTCAAGAGGTAGGAGTTATCTTCGAGAAAAGTAATTCTCAGGAGAAGTTTTCCCTTTTTTCTAATCCTTCAATTTATTTTAAATGATGGGAAGAATTTTTACTATCTCTTTTTGCTTTCTTTTTCTTTCATTCTTTTTGAACGCAGGAGTTTTCTCTGGAGAGCATGTAGAAACAGGTTTCCTCTCAGGATATTTTCGACCTTCCCAATTAGAGTTTAGAGAGATTTACGGAGATGGATATCCAAATTTTTTCTTCCTTTCTTTGAAAATAAAGGATAACCTATTTTTTTCTACAGGATATGAGTCCATTGATTTTAGAGGTAAAGCAATTGGAGAGGGGGAGGAAGATTATCCTCTCAGGTTCAAAATGAGAAATATACCAGTTTCAGTTTTTTACAGATTTAAATTTGGAAAGGTGGAATCTGCCCTGGGAATTGGTCTAATCCAGTGCTTCTATAAGGAAAAATGGGAAAGCATCTCGCTGGAATATTCAGGAAGTAAAAGAGGGTACATGGGTTTTACAGGTCTCGAAATTCCTCTGACAAAAATATTGTCCTTTGTGGGTTCTCTCAGATTTGAAAGGATTTATTCAGAGGAGAGCGCATTTTCAAAGAGGATAGATCTTGGAGGATTCAAAGCTCTTTTTGGAATTTCAATAAAAGTGATTTAAAAATGAAAAAATTTGACTTGATTAAATTTTACGATTCTTTTAAAATTGATGCTTATGAATTTTTTTAAGAAAATTAAGGAAATGAATGAAAGATAAAAGTAAGGAAGAGCTTATAAAAAAGATAGAGGATTTAAATAAAGTTGTCGATGAATTGAAAAGAAGAGAGAATCTGTGCAGCAAATTAATTGATTCATCTCCATTTGCCATAATTATCCATTCTTATGGGAAGATTATTTTTGCTAACAAACCTGCTCTCCAATTGTTCAATTTCAGGGAAGAAAATGAAATGGTCGGAAAAGATTTTCTTGAGTTTATAAGCCCTGATTTCAAAGATTCTGTAGCTGAGAGAATTGAAAGGATAATTAATAAGAGAGAGGAAAATTCTCCTCTTGAGATTGAGATCCTTGTCGGCAAGGGTGAGACAAGATGGGTTGAAGTTTTTGGCAGTTATGTCGAATTCGATGGAAATCCTTTAATAATTTCAATAATTCTGGATATAACCGAGAAGAAAAAGACAGAGGATAAATTCAAAAGGCTATTTAACAGTATTTTTGATGGTGTTTATGAGAGTACCCCTGATGGAAGACTTCTAACTGTAAATCCTGCTCTTGTCAAAATGCTTGGATATGATTCTGAGGAGGAGCTTCTCTCAAAGCCTATAAAGGAAATGTTTTTCAACCCTGATGAGAGAGAGGAATTGATTCAAAAGATAGAAAAGAATGGGGAGCTTAGAAATTTTGAGCTCAAACTGAAAAGGAAGGATGGAAGTATAATATATGTGATAGATAATTCAAGAGCTAAAAGGGATAGGGCTGGGAAAGTGATTTCTTACGAGGGGACTCTTACAGATATTACAAAGAGAAAGATTGCGGAGGAAAGATTGAAGATGAGCTATGAAAAATTAAAGAAAATTGTTGAAAGTGTTATAAACGCAATGGTAAAAATGGTGGAAACAAAGGACCCTTACACTGCAGGGCACGAGAGGCATGTTGCAAAACTTGCCTCAGCTATAGCAAAGGAGCTTGGTTTCCCTGACGAAAAGATTGAAGAGATAAGGATGACTGCTCTTATCCATGACATTGGAAAGATGTTTATCCCATCAGAAATACTTGTCAAGCCAGGGAAGCTCACAGAGGAAGAATTTGCCTTTATTAAGCTTCATACATATCATGGATATGAGATTCTTAAAACCATAGATTTCCCATGGGATGTTGCTCCTGTTGTTCTTCAGCACCATGAGAGATTTGATGGCTCAGGTTATCCTAATAGGTTGAAAGGAGATGAGATTTTGATGGAGGCAAAGATTCTTTCTGTCGCAGATGTTGTTGAGGCAATTACTTTTCACAGACCTTATCGTCCAGGACATGGAGTGGAAAAAGCCATTCAGGAAATATCTCAATTCAGAGGGATCCTCTACGATCCTGATGTTGTTGATGCCTGTTTGAAATTATTTAGAGAAAAAAATTTTAAATTTGAAAACACCAATAACTAAGAACTTATAATACTCTTCTTATCGGAGTAGGTGTGAAGGAGAGAATAAACATTAGAAGGGCTATAATTGCAAGAAATTTCCTTTTTCCATCCAACAATTCACCTTCGTAAACTGGTGGATGCTTTGTTCCAATAATAATTATAATTCCTGCCCAGAGGAGCCATCCTTCCCAGAAAATGAAACCCATTGCAATTAGAATAAGGACAAAGATCTTACCGAGAATTTCAGTCTTCCTTCCCAGAACTGAGTAGAGGATATGCCCACCATCCAGCTGACCGATGGGAAAAAGGTTGAAAGCTGTTGCTAATATCCCGAACCATGCAGCAAAGGCTATGGGATGGAGAAGAAGAGTGAATTCAGATGGAGCTTCAGGGTAGAAGATTTTGTAAATTATTTTCATTATTAGAGGTTCTCCAAGGAATAACCCTCCTTCCTTAGGAAGAGCTGAAACATGTCTTGAAAGCTTTATTCCATATATTATGGCAGGTATTGCGACTATAAAGCCTGAAAGGGGTCCTGCAATTCCTATGTCAAAAAGGGCTCTCTTACTAGTTATTGGGCTCTTCATCCTTATAACAGCGCCAAATGTTCCAATTAGTGTGGGAGCGGGAATGAAATAGGGTAGGGTGGCATCCACCCCATGAATTCTGCTTGATATATAATGACCCATTTCGTGGGCGAAGAGAATTCCCATTATGGTTAAGGCATAGGGAAGCCCCCACAAATATGTCAATGGGTTTGAGACAAGCCTTCTAATAAGTTCAGGATCCTTAGGTATCTTATCACCTAAGTAAAAAGAGATGTAATAATTAGTTCCAACAAAAATTGTTGTAAGGAGAGTGGCGAAGAAGAGAATAATATTTAATGTGTATTTCTTTTTTGGAGGTCGGTATAAATAAGTCCCCTCGTCTCCATTGGCTTTCTGAAGTTCCAGTACCCTATCTTCCAAATTAGTGTACACTCCTTGTCTTTTTAATGATCTGATCAGCAATGGAAATAAATATTGAAGAGGTAGGACTCTCCGGATTTTGTTCTATGACAGTAGTTCCTGCATCGGATATCAGAGGAAGGAGGGGATCAAGGGGGATTTCTGCAAGGAGAGGAACCCCAAGTTCCATTGATGTTCTTTTTCCTCCTCCTGCTCTGAAGAGTTCAATTCTTCTTCCACAATGAGGACATTGAAGATAGCTCATATTCTCAACTATTCCTAAAACATTTGCTCCAGTCTGCTCAAACATTCTTAGCCCCTTCTTTGCATCCAGAAGGGCTACATCCTGTGGAGTTGTTACAATTATAGCTCCGGTTATGGGAACTGTTTGAACAAGAGATAGCTGGACATCTCCAGTCCCTGGAGGGAGATCCACAACAAGATAATCCAGTTCACCCCATTCCACATCCCTCAAAAACTGCTGAATTGCCCTGTGGACAAGAGGACCCCTCCAGATTACAGGAGTATCTGGTTTCAGAAAAAAACCCATGGAAATAACTTTAAGCCCCTTCCTTTCAACAGGTATAATTCTCTCATTGACAAAATCAGGTGTTTCACCAGAAAGTCCGAGCATCATTGGAACATTTGGACCATAAATGTCTGCATCGAGTATGCCGGTCTTCAAACCTTTCTTATGAAGTGCAAATGCAATGTTTACAGCAACTGTTGTTTTTCCAACTCCTCCCTTTCCACTTGCAACAGCTATTATATTTTCGACTCCTGGAATAGGAAGCTTTTGAGGTTCTGTATTTTCAAGTCCTTTTTGGGCTTCCTTTTCAATGTTCAGTTCAATTTTGTCTTCAGGAAATGAACTTGATAACTTCTGGAAAATTTCATTCTTCACAGCTTCAACAACCCTTTCATTCCTTGTGAATTCCCTCAAGATTATTTTGATCCCTCTTTC
>JBBIMS010000160.1:0-4974 GCA_037444285.1 Candidatus Aminicenantota bacterium
CTTTTCCTTCTTAGCATTTAAAACAATATCAGCTCCCAGAGACTTTGCCATCTCAAGCCTGAAATCTATAAGTCCAACCATTATAATTTTTGAAGCCCCTGAGAGTCGTGCAACAGCAGTTGAGAAGAGACCTATTGGACCATCTCCAAAGATAACAAGACTCTTACCTGTGATATCTGTTACAGTTGTTGCATAAATTGCATTTCCGAGGGGTTCCTGAATTGATGCAATTTCAGGTGGAATTTTTCTATCATTTTTCCATGCCACCTCTTCTGGAATTGAAACATACTCTGCAAAACTTCCATTTATGTCAACACCGACAATTTTTAGATTTGAACAAAGATGCCTCTGCCCTGAAAGGCAAGGAATACATTGATTACATGGGATATGGGTTTCACAGGATATGTAATCACCCACTTTCAATCTTTCAACATTGGAACCCACCTCTACAACTTCTCCCGCAAATTCATGCCCCATTATATGGGGAAGATTTTTTATTCTCGAATTAGCCCATTCATTCCATTCGTATATATGAGTGTCTGTCCCACATATGGAAGTTGCAAGAACTTTCACAAGGACCTCCCTCTTTCCTGGAGTTGGGACATCAACCTCCTCAAGCTCAGCCCCCATCTCTTTCTTTTTTTTGACAATTGCTTTCATTTTCATTTCTTACCTCCGGATATTCAATCAGAGAAAAATATATTTTTTTTTGGAAAAAGAGTCAACAAGAAAATGGGAAGCGCAATAATGAAAATTATTTAGGTATATCAGCGTAGAAAATTAATGTTATGAGGGAAAGGGTTATTTCATCACCATTTTTAAGGGGGTAGTATGTTCCTGGATTGACCTTCTCCCCATTCAAAAATGTCCCATTCATTGCTCCGATCTCTTCTGTGATGTAGAACTTATTCTCCCTGAGAATTATTTTTGCATGTCTTCTTGAGACAAACCTTTCAGGATCTTCCTCTGTAAGATCCACATCAGGAACAAATCCTGATGTCAGATCCTTTCTTCCTATATAAGTTTCCTTGAACTTTATAGGAACCCATCTCCTTGTCTTCTCAATTAAAAGACGAGCTTTAATTCCTTCAGGAATAGGCTCCCTCTGAGAAGGCTGAGGAGTTGAAGGAACTGTTGGCTGGGAAAGATAAAACATTAACTTTTCATTTGTTTCCCTTAGTTTTGAAGCGAGATTTCTCAAAATTCTTATGGAAATCTCAGGATTTCTCCTCATCATCTCATCCAGCATTGATGCATTCACCTTTATAAGTTCGCAATCCTCAAAAGCTTCTGCAGAAGCTGATCTTGGAAGATTTTCAAGAATTGCCATCTCTCCAAAGAAATCTCCCTTTTCAAGGATAGCGAGGGTCTCCTCTTTGTTATCAATTTTTTTAAAGATCCTGACTTTCCCTGAATGGATTATAAACATTTCCTCCCCTTCCTCTCCTTCACTGAATATAACTTCTCCTTTCTTAAATCTTATTAAAAAATCCTTTGGATCCATCTTAAATCAGCCCTAACATTTTCCCAGCCTTATACACACTCTCAAGAACAATTGATATTTCTTCATCAGTGTGGGTTGCTGTATAAGATGTTCTAATAAGAGCTCTTCCGGGTGGGACTGCAGGAGAGATGATTGGATTTGTAAATATTCCCATTTCCTTCAAAACCTTCCAGAGAGCAAAGGCTTTTTCATCTTCCTTTAATATTATAGGAATTATTGGAGTTTGTGTAAACCCTGTATCAAAACCCATTGAATTGAGCTCACTCTTTACCCTGTGGGTAATTTCCCATAGTCTTTTTCTTCTCTCTGGTTCCCTCTGGATTATTTTTAAAGCAGTCAGAGCAGAAGCTACTGAAGCAGGCGTCATACTTGCACTGAATATTAGAGACCTTGCATTGTGTTTTATATAAGAAATTACTTCCTTCTTACCGACTACAAAACCTCCGAGGGAGGCGAAGGATTTTGAGAAAGTTCCCATAATCAGATCCACTTCATCAACGAGATTGAAATGCTCAGCAGTTCCAATTCCATTATCTCCAAGAACTCCTACTCCGTGGGCATCATCGACCATAAGCATTGCATCGTATTTTTTAGCCAATTCAACAATTTTTGGTAAGTCTGCAAGATCTCCTTCCATGGAAAATACTCCGTCAACAACTATTAACTTTCCCTTATCCTTTGGAATTTCAGAAAGCACTTTTTCAAGATCATCCATGTCATTATGCTTGAACTTCACAAGTTCTCCGAAGGAGAGTCTTGCCGCATCTATTATTGAAGCATGGACAGCTCTGTCCACAATTATTACATCATCCTTTCCAACAAGAGCAGAGATTGTTCCAAGATTTGTCTGAAAGCCTGTGCTAAAGCACTGGCAAGCTTCCTTCCTCATAAATTCAGCAAGTTTCTCTTCAAGCTCGATATGAAGGGAGTTGGTTCCATTAAGGAATCTTGAGCCACATGTGCTAACTCCAAATCTGTCAATAGCTTCCTGAGAAGCTTTCTTAACCTCTGGATGATCCCATAGACCAAGGTAGTTGTTGGAGCCAACCATTATCATCTCTTTTCCATCAACAATAACCCTGTTCCCATTCACAGCAGAGATAGGTGTAAAGTAGGGGTATGCTCCAAGCCTTTCAATCTCATCCTGGACTCTCTCATAAAACCTTTCACATTTCTCTAAGAGTTTCATCTTCTCTTAACCTCCATAAAAATCTAAATTAAACATTTGCATAATATTATATTTTATTTTAGAATCAAAATCCATGAAAGTATTTATAACAGGTGCGACAGGTTTTATAGGAAGCCACCTGGCAGAAGAAGCCATCAGAAGAGGATGGGAGGTGGTCACCCTTGTCAGAAATCCCGATAAGCTAAAATGGCTGAAGGGAGTAAATGTGGAGATTAAAAAAGGGGATCTTTTTAATATCCCGCCTCTTCCAAAGGACATATCTGTGGTTTTCAATGTAAGTGGCTCAACAAAGGAGACAAAAAGGGGGGAGTTTATGGAAACTAATTGTTATGGAGTAAGAAGCCTTCTTCAGTCAATTTCAAAAAATATTCCAGATCTCAAATCCTTTATACATGTAAGTTCCTTAGCTGCTGTAGGACCATCTTCCATTGATGAGCCAGCAAAAGAGGATAAAGAACCTTCACCAATAAGTAAATATGGAAGAAGTAAGTATTGTGGCGAAATTGAAGCTCTTTCCTTTTCTGACAGGATGAGAGTAATTATAGTAAGACCTCCAATAATTTATGGACCGAGGGACAGGGATCTTTTACCAATTTATTCAATGGTTAAAAAAGGGATTTGTTTCTATCTTGGAGGGAAGGAAAGATATTTCTCCCTTTGCTATGTAAAGGATCTTGTAAGAATTATCTGCGATCTCTCCCTTTTAAATCTGCCATCGGGGGAAATTTTTAATATCGCTCATCCAGAAATTCTTTCTTGGAGTGGGTTAATGGAAAATTTAATCGAAACCATAAAACCAATGAGAGCTCTAAAATTGAGGATTCCAGTTCCCATTGTTTACCCTATCGCCCTCTTTTCAGATATCTACAACAAAATTTCGAAGAAGGGTTTTTCTTTCACCTTTGACAAATTCAGGGAAATGAAGGCATTTCATTGGATTTGTGATACAAGTAAAATTTCGAATCTTATCCCTGATGGATTCCATTACAATTTTGAAAGGGGGATTAAGGAAACAATTGACTGGTGCAAAGAAATTGGGTGGCTCTAAAATTTGAAATTTTTTTATGCCTTAAATATTACTGATAAACTCTTTAAATGATATAATTATCTTGTGAAAGTAATTGTTTTGATGTCCGGCGGGGTTGACAGCTCAACTTCTGCGGCAATTTTAAAAAAAAGGGGCTTTGATGTTATAGGGGTATCTTACAGAATAGGAGATTATAAAGAAGATGGAAGGAGAAAATGCTGTAATATTTCCGATTTAATTGATGCCAACGAAGTTGCAAGAAGGATAGGGATTCCCCACTATGTTATTGATTTGAGGGAAGATTTTAGGAAATTTGTGGTCGAACCATTTGTGGAGGAGTATAAAAGGGGAAGGACGCCTAATCCTTGCATCCTATGCAATCAATTTATAAAATTCGATATTCTCTTCTCCAAGCTGAAGGAACTGGAGGCTGATTTTCTTGCAACAGGTCATTATGCGAGAATCCTGAGTATTGAAAATGAATTTGGTCTTTTCAAGGGAATTGATGAATCAAAGGATCAGTCCTATTTTCTTTTTTCCATCCCTAAGGAGAAACTCTCAAAAATTCTTTTCCCGGTTGGAGATTTGAAAAAAGAAGAAGTAAGAAAAATCGCCGAGGAGATAGGACTCCATGTATCAAAAAAGAGTGAGAGTCAGGATATTTGCTTTATAGAAGGCTCCTATAAAGAATTTGTCAAAAATTATATTTCAGGTCTAAACTCTTCAGGATACATAAAAGATTTGAGCGGTAATATACTGGGAGAACATAAGGGAATTTTCAATTACACAATCGGTCAGAGAAGAGGTTTCGGAATATATTCAAAGGAGCCTCTTTATGTCGTTGGAATTAATGCGAGGGAAAATTCTATAATAATTGGAACCAATAAGGATTTGATGAAAAGAAAACTGAGGGCATCAAAGGCAAATTTCCTTGTCCCCCTTGAAAAGGTTGATGGTAAAATATTTGAGGTAAAGATAAGGTACAGGAACAAAGGAGAGAGGGGTAAAGTGAAGATTATTTCAGAAAACTCTTTTGAGGTTGAATTCTTAAAAGAGGTAAGGGCAATAACTCCAGGGCAGGCAGCTGTTATATACGATGGAGAGAGAGTTATAGGAGGGGGGTGGATTGAAGAGCAAGAATTAATTTGAGGGAGATAAAAAATGAAGGAAATTTTAATCGGATGTGCAGGTTTCCCCAAGTCCCAGAATATTTATTATAAAGATTTTTCCCTTGTTGAAATCCAGAAAACCTTT
>JBBIMS010000161.1:0-2149 GCA_037444285.1 Candidatus Aminicenantota bacterium
TCCTTTACCCTAACAGAGATTTCCAGATTCTTTTCTCCTTTTATGGATATCTTTATCTTTGGCTTATCAAGAGCATATTCCTTTAACTGCTCATCTTTGTAATCTTCGATAGGGAATCCCTTAGCCTCAGCTCCAGTTAAAGAATAGAGAAGATCGTCTATTTTACCTTTGTCAGCAAGGGCTCCAGTAGGTTCATCAAGAAACCACTCATCATCTTTCTTGTAAGCACTCCATCCCTTTCCTTCCTTCTCCCAGGTTATTCTATTTACTTTATCCTTTTCAAACTCAAATATCTTTTTGTTTCTAAAATCAAATAGGGTTTTGTCAAGGCCACTCTTAAGAAAGGAGGGAATTAAATAGACAATGTTCTCCTCTGGCTTTTTTGCATAAAGGGCACCATCAATTGGGTTCTCAATCCCAACATAAACACTAAAAGAGCTCCCATCTTTTTTGAAAAGTTTAAGTATTCTATGGGGTGGCTCAAGACCATATTTTTTAAGATCTCTTGCATTCTCCTCAACCTTCCTCTCTATTTTTAAATCCGAGAAATCCTCCAAAAGCCTTTCCACTGTGTATTTATCAGCCTTTGTTTTCAAGGGAGCAGTTATCTCCCAGTTGTCATTCTTCTTTTCAAAAACTATTATCTCGCTCCCTCTTTTCAGTTCCACCTTGTTTATATCCGAAGATGAGTAAGTAAGAAGTTTCCCTTCGAATTTCTCCTTCTTTTCCTCCCTTTTCTCAACATAAAATATAGATAAGACAAGAATCGCAAGGATAAAAGTTAGAATTAGAAGGGTCTTCCATTTCATAGAGACCTCCTTCTGAAATAGATCAGAACTCCTCCGAGGACAAAAATCCCGGGAAGTAAAATTATTGTTGTGAAGAAAATCATTCTTCCCTGAGAAAGTGTAAGGGAGATTGTTCTTGGACTTGTTGTCTTAGGAGTAATTGAAACAAGATCCTCCTCTTCCTCCAGCCAGTTAACAGAGTTAAGGAAGAGGTTACTGTTCCCTGATAAATCAAAGAACTGGTTGGATGCAAAATCTGAGTCACCAAAAACAACTATTCTACTCTCCTTATCCTTTCCCTCCTCTTTGAAGATTGAAACAGCTACAACAGAAAGAGGTCCTCTCCTGTCCCTTTCAGGGTCAAATCTTATCTCCTTTGCATTGAATTGATTGGTTGCAAAGGAATAGGGTGAGGTAGAAGCAATTGTTTCTGTTGAAACATTCTTTGGAACTGGCTCAATTCTATCTACCGTGCGAGCAAAGGGGAAGAAGGAAGCATAATTGAATTTGTCGGTTATCTTGTGATAACCATACCTCGATACAACAGCCCATGAAGGATCACCTCCCATAAGTCTTGCACTTGGATCTACGCTTACAATAAAGTCATCTCCAATTTTTATTCCGTATTTCCTCATAAAATCAACAAAGGAAGGGGCTGCAAGAGGGTCTATAAGAAGGAGCAACCTTCCACCTTCCTTCAAAAATCTTTCAATTCCTTCCAATTCTCCTTGAAGAAAATCCTTTTCAGGGCCGGAAATAATCAAGAGGGAACAATCGGATGGAATTGAAGGCTCCTCTGCAAGAACTATCTCCTTTACTGTATAACCCAGGTTTTCAAGGGATGTCTTGACCTGGGAATAACCTCTCTCAGAACTATCCTCAATGGATTTTTCACCATGCCCCTTTGTAAAATATATGACCTTTTTCCTTTCCCTTGTTATTTTTATTATTGAATTTGTTATGTCTTCCTCACTTACGGATGTTATTCTTGTTTCCTGATCCCCGCACTTGAAAATTGTTGTTCCGTCCTCAGAAACATTCAGTTCTCTTACAAGGGATGGATTTTTATCAGGATTTATAATCTCATATTTTATTCTGGATGTGTAGTAGGAATATCTCTTTAGCATCTCCTCCATAATTGCTTTTCTCTCGCTTAATTCCCTAAAAAATGCCTTTATCTCAATATCTTTTTTGAGATTTTTCAAAACCTTTATGGTCTGTTCTGATAGGGAATGAATTTTCCCTTCTGTCAGATCAGCTCTGAAATGAATCTTTGTCGAAAGATAGTTCAGAGCGACAAGGATTGCAAAAACAAGTATTATCAGGAGGAGTAAATTCCATGAATATATAAGTGTTTTCAG
>JBBIMS010000161.1:2181-4965 GCA_037444285.1 Candidatus Aminicenantota bacterium
AATAAAATATAAAATTAGAGATAAAATACTAAGGGCAAAAGCTGGAATCCATATGAATTTTTTTGCTGGATAGATCTTGTAAGAAAAGAAAGAAATTGTAAGAAGTATCAAAAAAACATAATTTAGCCACCCTGCTATTCTTTTCATCTTTACCTCCATTTTTTAGCCTCAATTGTTGTGTGGGTCAAAAATAGTCCAAAGAATGTGACAGATAGGTAATAGATTAAATCTTCTGTATCAAAAACTCCTTTAACAAGATCCTCTAAGTGCTCGAAAAAGGAGAGATGGGTAAGAACTCCTCTCCATAAAGGTCCTACATTATCAGATGCCCAGCTTATAACCCAGAAGAGGAGAAGGGTTCCAAAACCAAGAACAGCAGCAACTATCTGGTTTTCAGTGAGAGCCGATGTGAAAAGACCTACAGCAATAAAGGCAGAACCTAAAAGGAAAAGCCCGAGATATCCTGTTAAAATTGGTTCGAGCTGGGGATTGCCATAAAGAAATGTAAAAACTGAATATATCCCTGTAGCAAGAAGCATTATTAGTAGTATGATAACTGCTGAAAAGAATTTCCCGATTATTATCTCCCAAGTTGAAAGAGGTGATGTGAAGAGAAGTTCCTCTGTTCCAAGCCTCTTTTCTTCTGCGAAAAGTCTCATGGTAAGTAGGGGTATTATTAGAAGGAGTATTATTGAGGTATTGTGAAAATAGGATGAATAAACAAATTGATTTATGTTTAGCTGGCTTGAATAGTAAGGGTTCGCTCCCCACTGGATTGACAGCATGTTGAAATTCATAAGGATCGTATAGAAGAAAAAGCCTGAGATCAGGAGAAAGACCCCTATCAAAACATAGGCCATAGGAGAAACAAAATAAACCTTCAATTCCTTCTGAGTTATTGCTATTATGTTTCTCATCCCTTCCTCCTATTGGGATATTGCTTTAAGGTAGATTGTCTCAATGTCAGGGGTGAGGGATCTCATCTCCAGGAGACCCATTCCCTTTTCAATCGCAACCTTAGCAACCTTCTCAGCAAGGTTTGCTCCTTTCTCCCATTCAATATTTACTCCACCATTTCCTTCGTAAACTTCTTTAACACCTTCAATATTCTCAAATATTAATTTCTCTGCGGGTCCAAAATTCTTTAGCCTGAGGAAAACTCCCTCCTTTTCAGCAAAGGATTTTGTCAGTTCATCAAGGAAACCATTGGCAACAATTTTCCCTTCATTTATTATTACAACTCCATCGCAAATCTGTGTTACCTCTGCAAGAATATGGGTTGAAAGGATAATTGTCCTATCCTTTCTGAGGGATTTTATAAGCTCCCTTATCTCCTTTATCTGGGCAGGGTCAAGCCCTATTGTAGGCTCATCAAGAATTAAAATTTTGGGTTCATGAATTAGAGCCTGAGCAATTGCTACTCTCTGTTTGTATCCCTTGGAAAGATTTCTTATCAATCTGCTCCTGACTTCTTTAAGACCAGCCTCCTCTATTACCCTTTCCATATTATCCTTTACTTTCTTACCCTTCATGCCTTTTATTTTAGCAACAAATCCAAGATAGGATTCAACAGTCATGTCATTGTAAAGGGGGGGGTTCTCAGGAAGGTATCCTATTAGAGCCTTCACTTCCTTTGAGTTGGCAAGAGGGTCAAGACCCGCTACATAAGCTCTTCCCTCTGTTGGGGGAAGATAACCTGTTATGATTCTCATTGTAGTTGTTTTCCCCGCTCCATTTGGTCCCAAAAAACCCCATATCCTTCCCTCACCAATCTCGAAGGAGATATTGTTCACTGCAATCTTTTCACCATATTTTTTTGTTAAATTCTCAACCCTTATCATTTAAGCCTCCCTTTATGGAGAAGATGTTTTTCATTTCTAATTAATTCTAATCAAAGATTTTCCCATCTACATTCTTTCAGGCTCAGGAATTCCAATCAGCTCCATCCCTTTTCCCAAAATATTTTTTATATAACCTATGAACTTCATTCTTATTAATTTTTTGTTTAAGTTCTTTTCTTGAATTACAGGGAATTTATGATACCATAGGTTGAATTTTCTTGCAAGGTTGAAAAGGAACTTCGCCACTTGAGAAAACTCAAGGAACGAAACTGAAGATTCTACTATATCGTCCATAAAGGAGCAAAAAACTATTATATCCCACATAGTCTCTATTTCTTCCTTTTCGAGTTCATCAATTTTTAAATCAAAGGAATTCTCATCCTTCACACAAAATCCCATCTCGTCAAGTTTTTTAAAAATAGACTTTATTCTAACAGCACTGTATTGAATATAAGGACCACTCTCCCCTTCAAAGTCAAGGGCTTCCCCAAAATCAAAGACAAGAACTGAATTTCTTCCATACTTAATCATAAAATACCTCAATGCTCCTAGCGCAACATCCTTCGCAATTTTCCTTTTTTTATCCATGTCCATTTCAGGACTTCTTTTCTCAATCTCAGTCAATGCCTTCTCCTCAAGTTTGTCAAGAAGTTCGTCAGCCTTCAAACCAACCCCCCTTCTTCCCGAGACTTCCACAAAAGGTTTTTTCAAATCTTCATCCGAGAGTTTAAAACCCATTTCTTTAGCAGAATTGTGGGAAAGAGATACCATTTCATAGGAGAAATGTATCGAGTTTTCACTTTCTTTCTCCCAGCCAAGAATTTTTAAAGCCTTGGCAAGGAGTTTCTGGAGCTCCGATTGCCTGACATCTATGACATTGTAAACCCTTTCCCCCTTTCCAAACTCAGGATGTTCAGCACCAGAGGGTTTATCGGATGTGATC
>JBBIMS010000162.1:0-4920 GCA_037444285.1 Candidatus Aminicenantota bacterium
CCAGGAGCAATGGAATGCGCAGGCAGAACCTGACCAAACTTATCCTGAAGAAGCTCTGATTTTGAGCCGTGCAATATACCGGGTTTTCCGCTGACTAAAGTTGCTGCATGCCTGCCAGAACCCAAACCTTTTCCTGCTGCTTCTACACCGATGAATTTTACCTTTTTATCCTTAGAGTAATTAACAATCTCATTGTTTTTTTTGTTCATTTCCTTCAATCTCCCAAAGAGCAATGGGATATGTAATTAAATACAGAAAAAGCATCTTCACCTCTGAGTCACCAAAATTGAATTCAAAGAAACCAGCAATAAATAGAGATATTATAACACCAACCCCTGCAAGACCTGAAAATTTTGTAAAATTCTCAGTAGAATATTTCCAGACTTTTAAGTTCTCGAGAAGGGAAAGTATTATAAAAAGGAGCCAGACTGCAAGGGCAGGAATCCCGAGTTCAGCTCCAATCTGAAGAATATTACTGTGAAGGTGAGGGACATCCCTTACAGCTTCTGGAGGTTTGAATTTCTTATATGCAATCTTTGCAGTGTCAAGACCAGTTCCAAAGACTGGGTATTTTGAGATTATCTTCAAACCAGCCTTTGCCATATAAATTCTTTCCTTGACTGTTTCATCTTTGGGATCGAAGGTGCTTATGAACCTTTTTTTAACGGATTCCGGAGAGAGAAAAGCAATTAAAATGCCTGAGATTAAAAGAAAAATAAGGAGTTTCGGTTTGTAAAGAATTGTTATAAAAAGTAGACCAAAGATAACTCCGATCCAGGCACTCCTTGTTAAAGTTAGGATAAGGGAAAAAATTGAAAGGAGGAAAAGAAAGAGCCATAAAAATTTCTTTCTACCCTTTTCATAAAAACTCATTGAAAGAGAAAGAATGGAAAAGAGCATGAGAATTCCTGACTGGGTCATATAATGGCTCAAAAATCCACTTGCCCTATCCCTTCCCATTATAATTCCTGAGTACTCAAGAAAAGAGAGAATTGCTGATAAAAAAATGGCAAATGAGAGAGCATAATTAAAAATTTTAAAGTCTTCCTTTTTTCGGGTTAAATTAAAGGTGAGGGGAATAATTAGAAATAATAGAATCTCTTTCAAATCATCCATACTTGTCTTAACATCAATGGAAAATACTGTTGAAATTATCTCAAAGATGGCAAAAAGTGAAAGTATAATGAAGATTTTATGAAGCTTTATTTTTGTTTTGTTTTTAAGGGAGAAATAAATTAGAGATAGGATTGATAGAGAAAGGAAAATGTGGGAGAAAGAGACTGAAATGGGGATGAAAAAGATAAATAACAAAAAGGAAAAAATGAGGAAAAGCTCGGGTAAATTTCTTTCTTTGAAGTTCATTTAAGAATTCTCTCCATCTCTTTAAAAACAGTCTCAGGTTTTATTTCTCTTATACACCTGAAATTATAATCGCACCTCTTTTGATTGCAAGGTCTGCAATCAGTGGAACCTTCTATGATTACTGCCTCCTTCTTCCATGGACCGAAAACAGAAGGGGTTGTTGGACCGAAAAGGGCAATTATTGGAGTTTCAGTTGTGCTCGCTATGTGCATTGGTCCACTATCTGGACCAACAAATAAAAGGCTTTTTTTTATGAGCTCCCTCACTTCTCTAAGATTAAGTTTTCCAATAAAGGATACCACAATTGGAAATTTGAGATGCTCTTCATAAATCAGGTCTTTTTCTGAGCCTATAAGGGCAACTTTTAGATTTTTTCCTTTGTTTAAAATAATCTCAATCAGCTTTTTCCAATTCTCAACACCCCATTCCCTGTATTGATTTCCCGCAGATACATGCATTACAATAAATTTTTTCTCTTCAAGGTCACTCTCTTCTAGAATTTTTTCAAGCTTTTCCCTTTCAGAACTATCGAGCTCCTGCATGAACAATGGAGGCAAATCTTCACTTTCAACTCCCAAAGCTTTTATAAGATTGAATTGGTTCAGGACACTATGAATATAACCTTCTTTAACCCCTCTTTCAACCTTTAAATGATAAAAAATCTTTCTTGGAGAGTAGTTATAGCCAATTCTCAATTTTGCTCCTGAAAGAAGAGTGAGAAATGATGCTCTCGGACCTCCATGAAAATCTATTGCCACATCGAATCTCTCCCTTCTCATCCTCCTAACGAGACTTAAAAGTTCTTTAAAAGAGGAATCTCTTCTTATTACAATCAATTCGTCAATATCAGGGTTCCCCCTTAAAAGTTCGTCCTGAGGAGGCTCTACAAGATAGTAAATTTTTGCTTCAGGAAAGGATTCCTTCAAAACCTTTAAAGAAGGGGTTGTCATAAGAACGTCTCCAATGAGCCTTAACCTTACAAATAGTATTTTTTTAATTTCTCGTAAATTAATAACTTTTTCCATCTCTCAAAGAGTATTAAATTGAGCAATAAGGACTAATCAGAATCCTTTTTTTCCTCTTCAAAATAAGCCTCGTCAACAAGCATAACAGGTATTCCATCTCTTATTGGATAGATCCTGCCACATTTCACACATTGCAATCCTTTACCTTCTTTAACCAGCTTCAAATCCTCCTTACACAAAGGGCAAGCAAGAATTTCAAGAAGTTCGGGGTCAATACCCATAGCTCCTCCTAAAGTTTTAATTATAACCAAAAGTAGAAGAATTTAAAATTAGAATTTTTGTCAGAAAATTTCCTTTTCTTTATAAGGAACATGTGGTAATATACTTTATCTAAAATTTTTATTCATGGAGGAAGAGATGCTTACTCAGACAGAGATTGTGCTTTTTATATTTTTTCTTTCCATTGCTTTATATGCTTTTTTCGAGCCATTTCTTTTAAAATTGAAACTTCTTTTGAAAGGAAAAAGAGTTGAAAGATTTGACAGAATTGGAGAGAGGCTAATTGGAGCAATTTTCAGAGTTTTTGCCCAGAAGTGCTCCCTTGAGGAAAGAGTTTTTACGGGAATTATGCATACAGCTGTTTTCTGGGGATTTGTCCTCTTCCTCCTTGTTACAACAAACCATTTGATCGAGGGTTTTTTAAGGGGATTTTTTATTTTCGGTGATACGAAGCTGGGGTGGATATTCACTTTCCTTATAGATATGCTTGCCTTCTGGATAATTCTGAGCTGTATATATTTCTTTTTCAGAAGGTTTGTCTTTCATGCCTCAGGGCTTACAGTCCCTTCGCCAGAATCAGCAACTGTTATTGGTTTTCTCTTTACTGCAATGATTACTTTTATAATTTATGAAGCTTTGAAAATTTCAACAGGAGAACCTGTCAGAGGAGCTTTTCTTGCTGGAACAATATCACCTCTTTTTAAGCCATCTGAATTTCTTCTCCACCTTTTCTGGTGGGCACATATTTTGACCATTATGGGATTCGGGGTCTACATTCCAAGATCAAAGCACATGCATCTTCTTGCAGGACCAATAAATCTCTTTTTCAGAAATCTTGAACCCTTTGGAGCCTTAAAACCCATTGATCTTGAAAATTCAGAAAGATTTGGAATAAGCACAATTGAAGATTTCTCATGGAAGGATCTTCTTGATTCTTTTGCCTGTGCGGAATGTGGAAGGTGTGACGATTTCTGCCCTGCTTTAAATTCAGGAAAACCTCTTTCTCCAAAGGAAATAATTGTTAAGGTGAAAAAGGAATTTTTGAAGGATGCTGATAAATTTTTAAAGGGGGAAAAGATAGATCCCTTAATGGAAAGAGGATATTTTAGCGATGAGATATGGACATGCACAACCTGTGGAGCTTGTGAGGTCACATGTCCAATGAGAAATGAGCATATTCCCAAAATAATAGGTTTGAGGCAGAGCGAGGTTTTAATGGAGGGAAGGTTTCCTTCAGAGTTAACCCAGGCTTTTAAAAATGTTGAAACGAATTACAATCCCTGGGGGATCGGATTCCAGAGTAGGGGTGAATGGATAAAGGAGCTTGGTGTTCCAACTGCTTCAGAGAGGGAGGCAGAATATCTACTTTTTGTTGGATGTGCAGGTTCTTTTGAGGAAAATGGTCAAAAAATAATCACTTCTTTAATAAATCTGCTAAAGAAAGCCAATGTGGATTTTTCAATTCTTGGAAAGGAGGAGAAGTGCTGTGGAGATCCAGTTAGAAGAGCTGGTAATGAATATCTCTTCCAATCCCTTGCCCTTGAAAACATAGAGACTTTTAAAAAATACAATGTGAAGAAGATAATTACAATATGCCCCCATGGCTATCACACTTTCAAAAATGAGTATCCAGCTTTTGGATTTAAAGCGGAAGTTTACCATCATGCTGAGTTTATAGAGAGGCTTTTAAAGGAAGGAAAATTGTCTTTGAAATCCCAATTCAACTCAGGTGCATTTCATGATCCCTGCTATCTTGGAAGGCACAACGATAAATACGATGAGCCGAGAAGGATACTTTCAATTTCAGGAACAAAGATTAAAGAGCTGAGACATAGTAAGACTCATTCTTTGTGCTGTGGAGCAGGTGGTGGTCTTTTCTGGACAGAGGAGAAGATAGGTAAGAGGATAAATCATATGAGAGCGGATGAGGTCATATCTTCCAAGGAAAAAACTTTATTCACAGCTTGCCCATTCTGCAAGATCATGCTTAAAGATGCATTGAAGGATAAGGGTATGGAAGATGTGAAAGTGGTTGATATAGTAGAAGCTCTTTTGTAGAATTAAAAAGTAAAATGCAAACTGAAAATTGCAAAGGAAAAATAAAGGAGGTCAGGGATGAGGAATAATTTAATTCTTATCCTTATTTTCTTTTTTAGTTTCTTCTTAGTAAGCCAGCTTTTAAGTGAAGAAAAAGAGATTCTGAAGCTTCCCCCTCCCCAGACTGACGGAGGGAAGCCCCTTATGCAATGTTTAAAGTTGAGGCAGAGCAATAGAGAGTTCAGCACGGAGAAGCTTCCTCTTCAGACCCTTTCGA
>JBBIMS010000163.1:0-4895 GCA_037444285.1 Candidatus Aminicenantota bacterium
CAGGGATCGCTCCGCACAACTTTACCTGTTCAGGGTAAGTAACCCAGTAAGGAGAGGGGATTATAACTTCATCTCCTTCATCAAAAAGGGTAAGAGCTGAAAGAAAAAGACCGAATTTACTCCCTGGTGTTACAATTACCTCCTTGGCATCAAATTCAACACCTGTTTTTTTACTGTAATCTTCTGCAATGAGATTTCTTAATTCCACAATTCCTGCTGTGGGTGTATATTTTGTAAAATTCTCCTCTATTGCTCTTATACCAACACTTTTAACATTTTTTGGAGTTGGAAGCTCAGGTTCACCTACACTCAGGTCAATAACATCTATCCCCTTCTTTTTAAGCTCCATTGCCTTGGACATAAAAATAAATGTTGAAGATGGTTGTAAAGATTCAAGTCTTTTTGAAGTCTTCATTTATGACTCCTTTTATTTATTAAATAAACTATATTCAATTATCTCACAAAGGATGTGAAGAATAAATATATGGATTTCCTGAACCCTTGGTGTGTTTTTTGAAGGAACAGAAAGGATATAATCAGCCTTTTTGAATCCTTTACCCCCTTCTCCCGTAAGAAATAACACCTTAAGCCCCATTTCCTTTGCCCTTTCCATAGCTTTCAAAACATTGGGAGAAGCTCCTGATGTGGAAATGCCTATAACCCAATCACCCTCATTACCGAAAGCCTCAATCTGTTTTGCAAAAACTTCATCAAAGGAGAAATCATTGGCGATTGAAGTTATTACAGAGGTGTCTGTTGTCAAAGCAATTGCTGGTAGTGGCGATCTTTCCTTTTTGAATTTATTTACCATCTCTCCTGCGAAATGCTGGGCATCTGCAGCAGAACCACCATTACCAAAAATCAGAATTTTTTTCTTCTTTTTTAAACTTTCTGTTATTTCATCAGCCAGCTCTAAAATCTTTTCCATGTTCTCCTTAAAAAATTCCTGTTTTATCTCTTCCGACTCCCTTAAAACCCTTTCAATAATATCCCTCATTGACAAAGCTCCTTTTCAAAGACTTCTCTTACCCTTTGAATTAGTTTATCCCTATCCTCAATGGAATAACCCTCAGGAGAAATTGGTTCATGAAACTTCACTGTGACAGCACCCTTCTTAATTGAAAATTTACCCCTTGGTAGCATTTCCCTGGTCCCTTTTATTGTTATTGGAACAATTGGAGCCCCTGATTTTATTGATAGGATAAATCCTCCCTTCTTAAATGGAAGAAGATTTCCATTCCAGGATCTTGTCCCTTCGGGAAAAATTAAAAAAGACCATCCTTTTTCTTTTATCATTTCAACTCCCTTTTCTATAGCCATTCTTCCTTTACTACTGTCACTTCTGTCAACTGGTATAAATCCAACTCTTTCCATTCCCTTTCCAATTACTGGAATTTTAAATAATTCTCTTTTGGGAAATATCCTCACAGGTATTGGAAAGAGCAAAAACAGGAGGGGAGCATCTATAAGACTCACATGATTTGCCATGAATATATGTGGCCTTCTAAAATCAATATTTTCCATCCCATAAACCCTTAATCTCATCCCAAAAAATGGTTTTGAAAGATAAAGTCCAAATTTCCCAACTTTGAAAAGGAAATCCCTTTTCCCTGTTATGAAGGAAATTAAAAGAGCAGGTATTCCTACTGTAATTGTAAGGAAAACATAGATGGAAAGGATCAAAATTGTTCTTATCATGGACTATGGAAAAAAGGGGGGATTCATTTTAGATCAAAATATTCCAAATCTCTTTTTCTTTTTAATATTTATCTTCTTTGTTATCTCTTCCTCCCCTTTCTTTTCAATTTTAATGACTCCCACAGTAACATTATCAGGAGCCCCCCTTTCCCTTGCAACCTCAATCATCTTTTCAACAGCCCTTTTAGGAGGATTATTTATTGCAATTATTTTTATCTCATCATCCGTAACCATGTTACTCAAACCATCAGTGCAAACTACAAAGATATCACCTTCCTTTACTTTTATTCCACCACTAATCTGGGGAGTTATGCTCTCCTTTACACCAAGGGAAAGATAAAGAATATTCCTTCTCGGATGGACCCTTGCCTCCTCTTCAGTAATAACTCCATTCTCCCTCATCTTCCCGACAAGGGAATGGTCCCTTGTCAGTTTTTTACACTCATCCTCTCTTATTAGATAAATCCTTGAATCTCCAACATGTCCTAAAAAAGCCTCTTCCCCTCTTAGAACAAGAACAGAAAGGGTTGTCCCCATTCCGTGCTGGGTCTCCTTTCCAGCCCCCTCCTCGAAGACTCTTCTATTTGCATCATAAAACGCCATTTCAATAACCTTTTCAGGATCCTTCACCTCTTCAAAATACTTCTTATAATTTTCAAAAAAGGTCATAACAGCAAGCCTGCTTGCAACTTCTCCTGCATTGTGTCCTCCCATTCCATCAGCAACCAAAAAAATCCTGTGCTCAGGCTCAATAAGGAACTCCCCGTAAAAATCTTCGTTATTCTGCCTGACCTTCCCAACATCTGACTTGGAGAATGACTTTATCTCAATCATCTTCCACCTTCGACTTCTTTGATTTTATTTAAATTAAAATTTTCTGTCAAGCTTTCGATGTTTTTCTCAAAAATAGGACAATTTTGCTCTGTAAAAAATCAGTGCTGTTCAATTTTTTAGATTAAAATGATTCCTGCAAAATAAATTCTTATTTGCAACTTCCCTCTCGGTGATTTAAAATGAATTACTTAGGAGGCATTATGATGAGGAATCATGATATTTTAGAGATTCGATGGCATGGGAGGGCTGGCCAGGGTGTTGTTACTGCTGCTGAAACTCTGGCAGAAATCCTTGCCCATGAAGGAAAATTTGTTCAGGCTTTTCCAAACTTTGGAGCTGAGAAGAGAGGAGCTCCAATATCTGCCTACAACAGAATCAGTTCAAAACCCATAACTATTCACCAGGAGATTACAAATCCAAAAATTGTTGTGGTTACTGATCCAACTCTTCTCGGTCTTATAGACTTCGCTGAAGGGACACCCGATGATGGAGTTATAATTGCAAATTCCACCCTTGACCCAGGATACATAAAAGAGAGGCTCAAGCTACATCCAAGAAAAGTTTACTCAATAGATGCCTACAGGATCGCCAATGAGGAAATTGGAAGACCGATTCCGAATATTCCAATGCTTGCAGCTTTATTTAAAGTGACAGGGATGATGGACATGGAGAAATTCAAAGAAAGGGTTCGTATTTCCTTGGAGAAGAAGTTAAAGAAGGAGGTTGTGGAGGCGAATTTAAGGACAATTGAGAGAGCATACAAGGAGGTAAAAGGATTATGAAATTAGGATGGAAGCAATTACACATAGGAACTTTAAATCCAGAAGCAGGCAATTCTTTGAAGAACAAAACAGGGACATTCCGTTCAGCAGAAAAGCCCTTTTTCCATCCCGAAACATGCATCCACTGCTTGTTCTGCTGGGCTTTCTGTCCCGATTCAGCAATTATAGTTGAGGAAGGAAAGATGAAGGGAATTAACTACGATTATTGCAAAGGTTGCGGGATATGTGTGGTAGAATGTCCAACCAAGCCCAAGTCTCTGGAAATGGTTACAGAGGAAATTTCCCTTTGAAAGGAGTAAAAAGATGGGAAAAATAACAATTTTAACTGGTAATGCTTCAGTGGCTGAAGCCATAAGACAGATAGAACCTGATGTTGTGGCTGCATATCCCATAACACCATCAACTGCGGTTGTTCAGTATGTAGCCCAATTTGTTGCAGATGGAATTATAAAATCTGAATTTGTTTGTCCTGAGTCTGAGCATAGTGCAATGAGCATGTGCATTGGAGCAGCTGCAGCAGGAGCAAGGGTTGTCACTGCCACAGCATCTCAGGGGCTTGCCCTTATGTGGGAGCTTCTCTACATTGCAGCAGGATTAAGATTACCAATTGTTACAGCTGTTGCCTGCAGGGCACTATCAGCTCCAATAAATATTCATGGAGACCACTCCGATACATTTGGCGCCAGGGATTCCGGCTGGATCCAATTATATTCAGAAAACCCCCAGGAGACTTACGATAATATGATTCAGGCGATAAAGATTGCAGAGGATCCTGATGTTAGAACTCCCGTTCTTGTAGGTTTTGATGGATTTGTCACCAGCCATTCTGCAGAGAATGTTATTGTTGAAGATGATGAGGAGGTCAAAAAATTTATCGGTGAATACAATCCTCCAGTTTCTCTTCTGGACATTAAGAATCCGAGCACTATAGGTTCCATTGTTTTTACTGACTACTACTTTGAAATGAAGAGAAATCAGATCGAGGGAATTGAGAATTCAAGGGAAGTGATTAAAAAGGTTGGGAAGGAATTTGGAGAGAAATTCGGAAGGGAATATGATTTCTTTGAAAAATACATGACCGAAGATGCTGAATTTGTTATGGTTGTAATGGGTTCAGCTGCAGGAACAGCAAGGGCTGTTGTGGACGATCTAAGAGATAAAGGGAAAAAAGTGGGAATGATAAAGTTAAGGGTTCTTAGACCCTTTCCTTACAGGGAGCTGACAGAAGCTTTAAAAGGAGCCAGGGCAGTAGGAGTTATGGACAGATCCACAAGTCCTGGTGGTTTTGGAGCTCCCCTTTTTACAGAAGTAAGATCTGCTCTCTACCAGCTTTCTAAAAGGCCGGTTGTTCTAAACTTCATTTATGGACTTGGCGGAAGGGATGTTTCAATGGATAACATTGAAGAAGCTTTTCATAAACTTGAAGAATCTCTCAAAAAAGGCTGGAAGGGTGAGCTAATAAATTATTTAAATCTTAGAGAGTAAAGGAGAAAGAAAAATGGTAGCTTTAAAAGATCTCGCTAAATTAGAAGATAGATTTGTCTCAGGCCATGGGCTTTGCCCTGGATGCAGCATACCCCT
>JBBIMS010000164.1:0-4884 GCA_037444285.1 Candidatus Aminicenantota bacterium
AATTATGATCTAACCAGTACTATATTTCAGAGACATTGAATTTTGATCTAACACGTATTTGTATAAGCGGGTGCATTTGCATCATGAACTCTTTATCTCCCCTGAAAACTCTGCCTTCATATTGACAATTTCCATAGGTTGGCTTATTTTATTAATTGATTGGGCGGTTAGCTCAGCGGTAGAGCACTGGTCTTACACGCCGGGGGTCAGAGGTTCAAATCCTCTACCGCCCATTATCTTTTGAATTAAAATTTTAATTTGATAAAATTTATTTGAAAGGGAAACTTAAATGAAAATCTTGAACTCATCTCAAATGAGGGAAGTTGACAGAAAAGCTATAAATGAACTTGGGATTCCAGGAGTTGTGTTAATGGAGAATGCGGGAAGGTTTGCCTTTGAAGAAATAGTAAAGAGATTTCCAGATTTCAGGAAAAAGAAGTTTGCAATTCTATGTGGAAAGGGGAACAATGGAGGAGATGGTTTTGTAATTGCTCGTCATTTAATAAACAATGGGGCAAACCCTGATGTCTACCTTTTTGGCAATGAAGGTGATGTTAAAGGGGATGCCAGAATTAATCTTAACATTCTTTTGAAAATGGGTGTAGGAATAAAAACAATTAATGGCGAGGAGGATTGGGAAAAATTTAAGGAACAGATAAAGGATTCTGAAATAATAATTGATTCAATTTTTGGAACAGGTTTTCAGGGAAGACTTGAGGGAATATGGGAGAAGATTTTTTCCGATATAAATTCCTTTAGAGGATTTAAAATTGCAATTGATATTCCATCAGGGCTTTCTTCAGACACATTTATGGTAAAGGAGCCATCCTTTAATGCAGATTTGACAATTACAATGGCAGCTCCTAAAATACCCCACATATTCCTTCCTGCTTCGGAAAAAGTGGGAGAGTTTGTTGTAGCAGATATTGGTATTCCTGAGTCATTGTTTGAAAACCCTTCATATTTTCTTGAGTTAATTACAGAGAAAAGAATATCCAATTCAAAAATATTTAGAAAAAGAAAGAGGGATTCCCATAAAGGGGATTATGGACATGTTTTAGTTATAGGAGGCTCCATAGGTAAAACTGGTGCTGCTGTTCTTGCTGGACTTTCTGTTTTGAAGGCTGGAGCAGCCCTTGTAACAGTTGCCACCCCCAAATCATGCCTTCCAATAATTGCTTCCTCAACACCAGAGCTCATGACCTTTCCCCTTGATGAGACAGAGGATGGGACAATTTCATTAAGCTCCCTTCAATCTGTTTTAAAGTTTGTAGAGGATAAGGATGCTGTTGTTCTTGGACCAGGTATAACAACAAATCCATCCACGGTGGAGTTTGTTTTAGAGTTCATTAAGAATGTTCAGATACCCACAGTTGTTGATGCAGATGGAATTAACTCCATTGCTAATTTCCCAGCCGTTTTAAAGGGAAAATCTAACATTGCTATTACTCCTCACCCTGGAGAGTTCGGAAGGGTTCTAAAAATTACTCCAAGGGATATTCTGAATAATAGAGTTGAAATTGTGAGACATTTTGCCATGGAAAATTACTGCTATATTGCCCTTAAAGGATGGAGAACATTAATTGGAGAGCCAAAGGGTTCTGTTTTTGTAAATCCTACTGGAAATCCCGGTATGGCTACAGGAGGTTCAGGTGATGTGCTTTCTGGTATAATAGGAGGGTTTTTAGCCCAGACAAATGATCTCCTTGAATCTTTGATTTTGGGAGTTTATCTGCATGGGTTAAGTGGAGATATTGGAGCGGAAAGAAAGGGAGAGATTTCACTAACCGCTATGGACATTCTTGAGAATTTACCCAATGCCATTGGAAGATTTTCACAATAAAACCTTCATCTCCAATTCAGAAGAGGAAACATTATCTATTGCAAAGGATTTGGGAAAGAAGCTCCAGGGGAAAGAGTTAATACTGCTTGAGGGAGAGCTCGGAGCTGGAAAAACCCTTTTTGTAAAAGGGCTTGCTGAAGGAGCAGGAATAGAAAACCCTGATGAAGTCAACTCCCCTTCATTTACAATCCTTAACATTTATTACGGAAGATTCCCTGTCTATCACTTTGATCTCTACAGAATTGAGGAGGAACCAGAGATTGAAATCACAGATTTCATAGGAGAAGGGGTTGTGGTGATAGAGTGGTCTGATAAGCTGAAAAGAAAATTAAATGGTATTCATATAAAGATTGAAATTCTCGATAATACAAAAAGAAAAATCCAAATTTCTTTTAATTAAAAGTGAAACTATTTCAGTTCTTTAAAAACAAACTCTCCTTTCCTTCTGGGTGGCATTCTGTAGATTGAAATAATGCTTTCAAATCCATTCTTTCCAACCGCAGAAACTCCGAAAGTCCAATCATCTATGGACACATCCTTTAAAACAAACTCAAGCTCTTTTCCTGCTGAAAAACTCCTCTCCCAAAATGGTGCTTTTGTATCCTTCATGTAGACTCTGAATTCTGATAAATTCTCAAGCTCTCCGTCGAATTTCCATTTCAGATGAGCATCATAACCATTTCCTCTTCCTATTAATGGATTCTGATTTTCATCGTAAACTTCTGGAGATGGAGGAGCCATTGCTAAGGAAAGGACAGAAACTGCCACAATTCTTGCAACATTTGCACAATAGGGAATAGATAAATTTTCAATTTTGTCCTCTGGTGAGTGCTGGATTGAATAGTTCTCCCTTGCTTCAGTGAATCTTATCCCCGGGAAACCCTCAAGGACAAAGGGGGTATGATCTCCTCCTCTTCCAAATCTGTCTGCCCTGAATATAAGGTCACAATTCATTGAAGGCAAAATTCTCTCTGAAATCTTCTTTACATAACGAGCAAGCTCCCTTGAAGAAGAATCGTTGGGATCGTCGGAGAAGACCCTTACCCTCCCTGATTCAAGAAATCCATTGCCACTTTTAACATTGGAAATCATATCCATTGTTATAACTGCTTCGATATTCTTTGAAAGAGCCTTCATTTTACCTGCATATAGGGTGCTTCCAACAAGTCCTTGCTCCTCTCCTGCAAAGGCAATAAAATGGATTGTAGCCTCCGTTTCAAATTCACTTAGAACCCTTGCTATCTCTATCAAGGCAGAAACTCCTGATGCATCATCATTTGCACCGGGGGCAGGGATATTCCAATCTTCATAGTGAAACTTTCCATCTTTTGAAACAGATATTGTATCGTAATGGGCATTCAATACAATAATTCTTTCCCTTTTGCATTTCCCTTCTTTTACTGCAACTATATTGTGAAGCTCTGTATCTTTTACAATCCTTCTTCCCTGTTTTGGAAGAAAATAACTATCATAGTAGACTTTCAATCCCTTTATCTTGGAAAACTCATTAAAGAGCCATCTTCTTGCTCCACCTATTCCAAATTTCTCAGAGTTCTGCTCGGAAAGAGTATTCCTTGTTCCAAAATCCTGAAGAGCCCTTATTATTCGGGCAATATTCTCTTCTGATATCGAATCAGAAACCTTCTTTAAAATAATGTCCCTTTCAAATTCTGATGAAAGGAGGGAACAGATACCGATTGTGAATACTAAAGATATTAAAATCCTTCTCATATTTATTTCTTTGGATAGGGAGGGACTGGAGGAAGTTCTTTCTCTTTTTGCTTAAGCTCTTCAAGAATTATTTCTATAGCCTTGTTGAGTTGCTCATCAATACCTTCGTATTCCTTGGCAGGATCATTGTCCACATATATGTCAGGTTCCACTCCATACCCTTCTATGATCCATTTACCTTCAAGCCCATAAGTAGCAAATTCTGGTTTATTCAAATATCCACCATCTGTCAGGGGTAGAGTTCCCCTTATCCCAATAACTCCTCCCCATGTTCTCTTTCCAACTAATTTTCCAAGGTTGTATTTTTTGAATCTATAAGGGAATATGTCGCCGTCTGAGGCAGAGAATTCGTCAATCAGACAAATTTTTGGACCCATCAAAAGGGCTGAAGGGTCAGGCTGAGGGATGGAACCCCTTGCTATATCAACCATTGCAACTTCCCTTGCAAGTCTTTCAATAATCATTGGAGACACATTTCCTCCACCATTACCTCTAACATCGACAATCAAGGCTTTCTTTCTTAATTGGGGATAGAAATGCTTAACAAACTCATTCAATCCCCTTACTCCCATATCTGGAATATGGATGTAGCCAACCTTTCCATTTGTTGCCTTTTCAACTTTTTCTATATTCTTCTGAACCCAGTTGTAGTAATATAGATTATTTTCATTTTCTATAGGAATCACAACAACATCCCTTGCTCCACTTTCAGATGGTTTGCTATTTACCTTCAATGTCACTTGTTTTCCAGCTGTATTTACAAGGGATTCGTAAATGTTTTCCATCTGATTTGTTAGCTTTCCATCTACAGCTATGATCCAATCCCCCTCTTTGACATTTACTCCAAGTTCTGTCAATGGAGATCTTAGACTTTTGTCCCAGTTCTCTCCCTTCAGTATTTTCTTTATCCTGTAAAATCCGTTCTCTTTATCCCTTTCAAGTTGAGCACCAAGCATTCCTACATTAACCCTTTTCACCTGAGGTAAATCACCTCCACCCACATATGTATGCCCTGCATTCAACTCGCCAATCATTTCTCCAATCACATATGTCAGATCAGCCCTGTGATTTACTGCTTTTGCAAGGGGCTCATACTGCTTTTTAACCTTCTCCCAATCAACTCCATGCATATTGGGATCATAGAAGAAATCTTTCATCTGCCTCCAGCACTCCTCAAAAATTTGGATCCATTCAGCCTTTCTATCAAGTTTCATTTCCATATTGGAAAGATCAAGTTTTTCCTCTATCTTTATCGGAGCTGAAGGAAGATCTATTATGGCAAATGTTCTATCTTGAGAAACAAGCATCTT
>JBBIMS010000165.1:0-4834 GCA_037444285.1 Candidatus Aminicenantota bacterium
AGAGAGAATAAAGGAAGAGGGAGAGAAAGTTGCCCTTGAATTCGGACTTACAAATATTCATCCTGAGCTCTTGAAACTTCTTGGCAAACTTAAGTATAGAACAAGTTATGGGCAGAATGTTCTTCAGCATTCCAAGGAGGTTGCCCATTTAGCTGCCCACTTAGCTACAGAGATTGGTGCGAACAGAAGCATTGCCCTTAGAGCAGGGCTTCTTCATGATATTGGGAAAGCAATTGATAGGGAATCAGAAGGAACTCACACTGAGCTTTCCGTTGAGCTTTGCAGGAGGTATGGAGAGTCAGAAGCTGTTGTCTCAGCAATTGCCTCCCACCATCAAGATGTTGATTTCCCCAGTGTTGAGGCTGTTTTAATCCAGGTGGCAGATACCCTTTCAGCAGCAAGACCTGGAGCAAGAAGGGAACTTATTGAAAATTACATAAAGAGGCTTGAAAAACTTGAGGAGATCGCCCGTTCCTTCAACGGTGTTTCAAAGTGCTATGCCCTTCAGGCAGGAAGAGAGGTAAGGATAATTGTTGACTCCCAAAAGATATCTGATGAGGATGCAATTCTTCTCTCGAGGGAGATAGCAAAAAGGATCAAAGGAGAAGTTGAGTTTCCAGGGCAGATTAAAGTTACTGTTATTAGAGAAATGAGGGCAATAGAGTATGTGAGATAGAGAGGAGGATTTAAATGGGTGAGCTGAAAATCCTCTTTATTGGCGACATTGTTGGTGAAACTGGAAGAAGGATGGTTAAAAATTATCTTCCTTTAGTTAAAGGTGAGAACAAAGTAGATTTTGTAATAGCCAATGGAGAAAATCTCTCAGGAGGTTTTGGAATAACAAAAGAGAAGGCAGAGGAAATGTTTAACTCAGGGATAAACATTATGACCTCAGGAAATCATATATGGGACAAAAAGGAGATTCTCAATTTTATAGAGAATGAGCCAAGAATATTAAGACCTGCAAATTTCCCTTCACAAGTTCCGGGAAAAGGTTCAATTGTGGTATCTTTAAACTCATCGAAAGTTGGCATTATAAATCTTCAAGGAAGAATTTTTATGGAACCTTTAAACTCTCCCTTTGAGGTTGCCATTAGTGAAATTGAAAAGATAAAAAAGGAAGCTAATGTAATAATTGTTGATTTCCATGGTGAGGCTACCTCTGAGAAAACAGCAATGGGATGGTTTCTTGACGGAAAAGTTTCAGCAGTTGTTGGAACTCATACTCATGTAATGACAGCTGATGAGAAGATTCTTCCCAATGGTACTGCTTATATAACAGATGTAGGGATGACAGGAGCAAAGGATTCGGTAATAGGAATTAAGAAAGAGCATGCTCTTACAAGATTTCTAAAGTGTATACCCCAGAGGCTTGAAGCTGAGAAAGGGAAAGGGATTTTTTCAGCAGTTCTTCTAAGGATAGACTCTATTTCAGGAAAAGCTCTTGAGATAAAGAGGATTGTATTTGAAGAAAAATAGGTGAAGGAGCCAATTGGATGGAGTATAATATAAGATGAAAATGGATGTAAAGGATATCCTGGAAGAGAGGAAAAGGTTTTTAGAAAAAAAACTCGAAAGTTTTCTGGGAGGGCACGGTTCGACCCTTGATGACTCGGTTCGGTATAGCGTTATAAGTGGAGGGAAAAGATTCAGACCCCTTCTCCTCCTCTCAGTTGGAGAAGCCCTGGGAGCACCCCTTGAGGAACTTGTATACCCTGCCTGCGCAATTGAGTTCATTCACACTTCAACTTTAATCCACGATGACCTCCCTGCTCTTGACAATGATGACTGGAGAAGGGGAAAGCCAACAAATCACAAAGTATTCGGTGAAGGGGTTGCACTTCTTGCAGGAGATTTTCTGATTGCCCTTGCTTTTTCAATTCTCTCCCTTTTCCCGGAAAGGAAATCCGCTGAAAAGATGAAGTTGAGGGCTATATCAATTCTTGGAGAGGGACTGAAAAATCTTATAAAGGGGCAAACTTTTGAGCTACTTTCAAAATCTCCATCAGAATATGATCTAATCTATCTTTATCTTTTAAAGACAGGTTCTCTTATGTCAGCTTCAGCAGAACTTGCAGGAGTATTTGCCCAAGTTGATGAGGAGTCAATTTCTATTTTGAAAAATTTTGGCTCAAACCTTGGTTTAGCCTTTCAACTCACTGATGACCTTCTTGACCTATTTCAGGATCAAAAGAAGAGCGATTTTCCTTTTAACTATGCATATCTCTACGGGCATGAGGCTGCAAAGGAAAAAGCTCAATATTACAGGGACAAAGCTCTTGAAGATTTAAAAAGACTTGGCATAAAAACACCCCTTCTGGAATATCTTGTCAACCTTTCTGTAGAAAGAGAAATCTGATGGATTCTATTTTAAAAAGAATAAACAATCCTTCTGACTTAAAGAAACTTTCCTTTGAGGAACTTTTAACCCTTGCCCAGGAGATCAGGGAGGAGATTATCAGGGTTGTTTCAAAGAATGGAGGCCATTTATCCTCCAATCTTGGAGTTGTAGAGCTTACAATTGCTCTTCATCTGGTTTTTGATGCTCCGAGGGATAAAATTATCTGGGATGTCGGTCATCAATGCTATACCCACAAACTTTTGACAGGAAGGAGAGAAGAATTTGATTCATTGAGAAAATTTCAGGGGCTTCTTGGCTTCCCCAGCAGGGAGGAGAGTGAATATGATTGCTACAATACAGGGCATGCATCAACAGCTCTCTCAGCAGCTCTTGGAATGGCTACTGCAAGGGATTTAAAAGGGGAAAAGTTCGAGGTGGTTGCTGTTGTAGGAGATGGTTCTCTGACAGGAGGAGTTGCATTTGAAGCCTTGAACAATATTGGTTATTTAAAGAAGAAATTAATTATTGTTTTGAACGATAATGAAATGTCGATCTCTCCCAATGTTGGAGCTCTATCAGGTTATCTGAACTATCTTGTTTCAGGGCAGTTTTTTAGAAAATACCAGAGGATTGTGGAAGGAGCTATAAGGGATATTCCAGCAATAGGTGAGAAGCTTTTCAAACTTACAAGAAAAATTGAAGAGTCCATAAAAAAAGTATTGATTCCAGGAGCGCTTTTTGAGGAACTTGGAATAAAATATATGGGACCTGTTAGGGGGCACAGCATAGAAATGCTTGTCAGAGCATTAAAGGATGCAAAGGAATATGGTGGTCCTGTCATGGTCCATGTTGTAACAGTTAAAGGGAAGGGTTATAGACCTGCACTGAAGGAGCCTGATAAATTCCATAGTTCCCACCCCTTTGATGTAAAGACAGGTGAGTTTATCCAGGATAGCAATAATCCTACCTATACATCAATTTTTGGGAAAACCATTCTGGAGCTTGCTGAAAGAGACGAAAAGATAATTGCTATTACAGCTGCAATGACAGATGGCACAGGGCTTTCCGAATTTTCGAAGAGATTCCCCGAAAGATTCTTTGATGTGGGAATTGCTGAGCAACACGCTGTCCTTTTTGCATGTGGACTTGCCCTCGAAGGATTTAAACCTGTTGTTGCCATATATTCAACATTCCTTCAAAGAGCATATGACCAGCTTTTCCACGATGTCTCTTTAATGAAGATCCCCATACTTTTCTGTATGGACAGAGCAGGTATTGTATCAGGGGATGGTCCAACCCATCAAGGAATAATGGATTTAGCCTATCTAAGATCCCTTCCCAATGTAATTGTTATGGCTCCCAAGGATGAGAATGAGCTAAGAAAAATGATTTACACGGGTTTAAGAACAAACCTTCCAACATTTATAAGATATCCCAAGGGAGAAGCTGTTGGTGTTCCTCTCACTGATATTTCTGAAATAGAGATTGGAAAAGGGGAGGTTTTAAAGGAGGGTTCTGACATTGCTATAGTAGCTATTGGATCCAGGGTTTATCCCGCTCTGAAAGCAGGGTTGAGGCTTGAAAATGAGGGAATTTCCGCAAGGGTTGTAAATGCCAGATTCCTGAAACCCCTTGATTCCAATCTCCTTATTGAATCTGCAAAAAAATTCCCCTTGATTGTGACAGTTGAAGAAGGAATTGTTGAAGGAGGTTTTGGCTCTGCAGTTAGGGAGCTTATCGGAAAGCATGGAATACAAACAAGGATAATATCCCTTGGGATTGAGGATGGAATAGTTCCAGTAGGAGATTCAAAGACTCTATTGAGAATTTACGGTTTGGATGAAGATGGCATTTTCAATACTATCATAAATAATATTTCCAAGATCCATGAAAAAAGAGCATTCCTTAAATGAGAGGGAAAGGGCGGACAAGGTGCTTGTTCTGAGAGGGTTTTCTGAATCAAGGGAAAAGGCTGAGCTTATGATTAGAGAAGGTCTCGTATATACGAAAAATAGAAGGATCTTGAAGCCATCAGAAAAAATTTTCTTGAATGAGGAAATTTTCATAAAGGAAAGAATCCCCTTTGTGAGCAGGGGTGGCATTAAGCTTGATTCTGCCCTTAAGGCATTCAATGTTAATCCTGAAAATTTAATAGCCCTTGACATAGGAACATCAACCGGAGGTTTTGCTGATGTTCTTCTGCAGAGAGGAGTTAAAAAACTTTACTGTGTTGATGTGAATTTTATTCATCTTCACCATAAAATAAGGAATGAACCAAGGGTTGTTCTTATTCAGAAAAATGCCAAATATCTCGAAAGGAAGGATTTAAAGGATAATATTGACATTGCTACAATTGATGTTTCCTTTATATCTCTCCTTAAAATTCTTGCTCCTTTAAAGGAGATTTCCCCAGGAATCACAATCGCCCTTGGAAAGCCTCAGTTTGAAGCGGGAAAAGGGAAGGTGAGAAAGGGAGTTATTAAGGATTTAGAG
>JBBIMS010000166.1:0-4809 GCA_037444285.1 Candidatus Aminicenantota bacterium
GTGTTGATATAAGCCGACAAAAATACAGAGATTTAAGGTCTGACCTTCCAGGAGATCAGTATATAACCTCATATTTTGTTTTTGCATCTTTTGGTGAAGCCTCACCCGATGGAAGTACCCTTCTTAAAAGAGCAGCAAGGAATGGTGGTTTTGAGGATGTTAATGGGAATTTTCTTCCAGATCTTCAAATTGAATATGATAAAGATGGAGATGGTGTTCCAGACAATTACTATGAGGCTACCGAGGGAGAAGAATTGGAAAGAGCTCTGATTTCAGCAATAAATGATATACTTCAGAGAACATCTTCTGGAACAGCTGCATCTGTTCTTTCAACATCAACAAGGGGTGCAGTCTCAATGCTTCAAGCTTTCTTTACTCCAAAATATGTAACAGTAAATAAAGAGCTTACATGGACAGGACATCTTCAGTATCTTTGGCTTGATCCAAAATTCAATATAAGAGAGGATACTGTAAGGGATGATAAATTAATTCTAAATCAGGATAAAATAATCCAACCTTACCTTGATCTTTCTATAAATGATATTAAAGTTAGATATTTTTCAGACAATAATTACGACGGTAGGCCTGATTTTCCATGCACTCCTGATAGTATTGGTTCCTTTGAAGATATAAAAGCAATATGGAGGGCTGAAAATAGTCTGCTCCTTCGTAATCCTGATAGTAGAAAAATATACACTTTTCTTGATACAAACAAAAATGGTAGACCAGATAGTAATGAGTTCATCGAGTTTAAAACTTCTGAATCTTCTCGACTCGCTCCCTATTTCAGAGTGTCATCCACAGAGGCTGGAAAATATATAAGATACATAAGGGGGGAGGATGTTGATATATGCCTTGATCCTCCTGCTTGCACTTCTTTTGGACACAGAGATAGAACAATTCTTGGAAATGTCTGGAAACTTGGAGATATTGTTCATTCTACACCAAGAATTGTTGGAAATATACCTATGAATACCTACCATATTGATTATATGGATACAACATATCAGGAGTTTATAAGAAGCGCTGATCCCAATAATCCCACTCTCTACGAGACAAGGGAAAATGTAGTTTATTTTGGAGCCAATGATGGGATGCTTCATTGTGTTAATATGGGAAAACTTAAAGAGGATAAAGATCCCAACCATCCTGCTCAGAAGGCACACCTTGAAGGTGAAGATAGAGGAGAGGAGTTATGGGCTTATATCCCCTATAATTTACTCCCCCAGACTCCATGGATTGGTCATCCTGCCTATTGCCATATTTACTATGTTGATGGAAGAACCCTTGTCTTTGATGCAAGTATAAATGGACCTTCAATGGGAACAAAAACAAAGGATAGCTGGAGGACAATTCTCATTGGAACAATGAGACTTGGAGGAAAACCTATAAGTATAACAGGTGATTTTGGTCTTGGAAATGAGACAAGAACTTTCAGGTCAGCAATATTTGCAATGGATGTTACAGACCCAAGAAATCCTTCCCTTCTATGGGAATTCACAGATCCTGACCTCGGCTTTACAACATCATTCCCAACAGTTGTCAGATTTGGAGATAAAAGTGCAAATGGTGATTGGTATCTTGTTTTTGGGAACGGTCCTGAAAACTTCTCAGGAAGAAATCAGACAAAATCTCCTAAACTCTATGTAGTTGACCTTAGAACAGGAGAACTAAAAAGAAAAATTGAAATTGCTTCCAATATAGAGGGATATTTAGGTGATGTTATTGCCATTGACCCTGAAAAGGATTATCAGGTTGATACAATCTATGCTGGAACAGTGGAGATGGGAAGTTCAAACAAGCCTCTTGTTGGTAGGCTTCTGAGAATTCAGACAATGGAAAGTTCTGATCCAAATTCATGGGTTGTCTCAACCCTTATAAATCCTCAGCTTCCAATAACTGCTTCTCCTGAAGTTGTTTTTGATGAAAGGAGAAACATATGGGTTCTTTTTGGAACAGGAATATTTCTGAGTGTAGAAGATAAGAGCATTACATATCCTCAATCCCTTTTTGGTGTCAAGGACGAGAACTGGAACGGGAGCACAGGAAGTGGAACAGTTAATTTGAATCAGCTATTCACAATGGATCTCTCTGACAACTCAACAGCTAACGACTACGATGTAACCGCAGAGATTGAAGATTTTACTTGCTACTGCAATGGAGTTGAGGTTCCTGAAATGATTCAAAGGGATGCTAACGGTAAGAAGATAGGTTGTCAGTATCCTGCAGAGAAAGTTGTAACCTATGTAAAAGATGCTAAGGTTGGAACAACAAATTGGAAGGAGCATTTGAATACAGTCACAACCCAGTATAAAGGATGGAGGCTCATAATACCATCAGGAGAAAGATGTATTACAAAACCATTTGTAATTGCAGGTCTTGCAGACTTTCTTGTTTACACTCCTACAGATGACCCATGTGCCATGGGTGGAGAGACAGTTATGTACACCCTCTTTTATCAAACTGGGACAGCTTTTCTTCAGCCAATATACCTAACTTCTTCAGCTGTTACTGGTTCTAAATTGGAAAGGAAAATATCCCTTGGTCCTGGAGCTCCTCCACCTGGTGAGGGAGTTTCTGCCGCTATAACCAAGGAAGGAAATATTGAAAAATTTGTCCAGGTTTCAACAGGTGTTGTAATTCAAGGACTTCAGCAACCCCCATACAATATAAAGAGCAGAATTGTTCACTGGATGGAAAGGTAAGAAAGAGCAGTAGCAGCTAATTTCAACGAGTGGGTGCAAGGGCGATTAGGGCCCTCATAAGTTTGAATCCTTCAATGAAATCTTTTGAAGTGAAACTAACACCTCTTCCACTCACTCTCTTCACTCCTGGAATAAGCTCTGCCATCTCAGCCTGAGAAGAGTAGAGGAACTCTATTTCGAAATTGAAGGGAGGATTTAACTTAAAGGGCTTAATGCTCGATAAATTCTTTAAGGCTTCCTTTACCCCTTCCTTTATCTTTTTTCTTGCCTCATCCATTGGTAGTAGTTTTGCCGATGTTCTTCCAAAGCTATCCTTAACTGCTACAGTGACAACTTTATCGCCAAGAATAGATTTTGCCTGTCTGCAGACTTCTGAATCTCCACTTATAAAAATCACAGGAACATTAAAATAACCTGCAACAAGGGCGTTTATACCAAGCTCTGGCATTTCCAAGCCGTTTATCTTTATGAAGTAAATGGACGCCCCTGAGTAGGTGTGGTCTAAAATTGAGGAGGATGTGCCTGCTTTTGAATGATAGCCTACAAAAATACATGCTGAAAAGGATTCATCTATCCCCTGCATCATTGATAAAGGCTTTGGAGAACCTGATATTAAGAAAGCCTTAGGGTGAAGATCATTGGGTAGAATGTTTCTCATTCCTCCATGGGAGTCATTGACAACAATTTCTGTGGCTCCTCCTTCCAGTGCTCCTTCAATAGCAGAGTTTACATCCTCAGCCATCCACTTTCTCGCAATATTGTAATCATGCCCCTCTGAAGAAACCTGATCAGAATGGACAATTCCTGAAATACCTTCCATGTCTGCGGAAATGTAAACCTTTAGCTTTTTCTCTTGAGCCGAAAGAGCCAAAGGAAGAATCAAGACCAGAAAGAATAATTTTTTAACTTTCACAATCCACCTCCTTAGTTTAAGTTTAAATTTTAGTCGATTTTCTTTTCTTTTCCAACTCTTGCTAAGTAAATTCCAGTGAATATGATTAATGCTCCCAGAATTATATTAAAAGTTATTTTTTCGGAAAGTATAAAATGGGCGAAAATGACTGCAAAAACAGGCTGTAGATTGGAATAAATTGCTGTCTGGCTATTTCCGACTTTCTGGACTGATATAAACCATATAACCAAGGAAAGGGAGAGGGCAAGGGCTCCTGAATAAATAAGCCATAGCCATGCAGAGAATGAAATGGAGGAAAAGGGCAGCTCTCTAATTTCTTTTATTGAAAAGGGAAAAAAAAGAATAGAACCTATAGTCATTGTTATTCCTGTAAACTTCAGAGGAGAATATACTTTCAGAAGTGGCTTTGAGGAAACTGAGTAGTAGGACCAGAGAAGGACAGCAAGAGCAAGAAGGAGGTCTCCTTTTATTGTCTGGGAAGAGAGATGAATCTCACCTTTTCCCCTTATTACAATGTAAAGCCCAATAAATCCCAGAGAAATTCCCAGCCATCCAACTGGCTTTATTTTTTCATGTTTGAAGTAGGAGCTGAATATTGATATCACAATAGGGGATGTTCCCAGAATTACAGAGGTGTTTGATGCTGTTGTAAAATTAATACCACTTATGAACAGAAGCTGATAAATTGTGTGTCCGACAATTGAAAGATAAAGAATCTTTGGAATATCTTCTTTATTTATATAAAGATTCCTCTCTATAATTAATATTGCAAGAATCAGAAGAAAAGAGGAAAGGAGCAATCTGATTCCATTGAAAGGAAGAGGTGGTATTTCCTTCAGAGATATTTTGATTAGAGAGAGATTTAGACCCCAGATAAGAATTACAATCAGCATCAGAAGATCAACTTTTGTGAACTTTTTGCTCATTTTGTAAATTATTTATGATATAATATTATCCTTCAAATGGCAATTGTGAATAAATGAAAAAATACGGTGAAGAGGCAATTGAAAAAGCAGTTCTTGAGGTGTGGGAGAATCCTGAACCCTCAAGGGATTATACAATTGAGATAACCTTTCCTGAATTCACATGCCTTTGCCCAAGATCTGGCTATCCTGATTTTGCGACAATAAAGATTAACTACATTCCTGATAAATACATAATTGAGCTTAAATCCTTGAAGCTTTACTTAAA
>JBBIMS010000167.1:0-422 GCA_037444285.1 Candidatus Aminicenantota bacterium
TATTGAACTGGAATATGGAGAAATCCTTCCTCTGATCAATATAGTCAGGGAAGCTGGGATTGAGATAATTGGAATAGTTACAGAGAAGAAAGCAACTTCCACTGAGTAAATTTTTAAAATTAAAAGAAGAGGGGCTCTTAAAAAGAGCCCCTTTATATATTTAAATTGAATTTTTATTTTTCCTTTAGAAAGCTTTTATTTACAAGAACTTTAAGATAGTTTGGAAGAATAGTTATTTCTGCTTCTTCAAAGTCCTTTCCTGTTTCTCCATCATAATGGGAAGGAACAGGCCTCGAGAATTTAAGATGAACCTTCTCTACGGAAAAAGATTTATATATAGGTAGAGTATGAATCTGTCCCGAGAAAAGAATTCCAAGCTTTGTCAAAGCTTCGAGGAATGGAATTTTACGAAGAAAGCAGAT
>JBBIMS010000167.1:432-4789 GCA_037444285.1 Candidatus Aminicenantota bacterium
CATCTTTGGGTGAAGCAAAGGGTGCTATAACAGCCCTTCCACCATACTCTTTGAAGTTTGCCAAAGCCACTATCATAACTTCATCTTCATAATAAACTTCTTTCCCTTCTGCCATTACTTTGAAAGGTTTAAAGTAGGAATATTCCTTTAACCCACAGTATACATATTTTGCTATCCCTCTTGTTTGAGGGGAGTAGGAATTAAACTCCCTTGCTATTTTTGCATCAAATCCAAAGCCGGCAACATTGAAAAAATATATATCATCCATCTTTCCAACATCTATAAATGTCTCTTCTCCATTTTTTATAACATCAAGGGCTTTCCTTACATCAAGTGGTATTTTCAATCCCCTCGCAAGTCCATTACCAGAGCCTCCAGGGATAATTCCAAGGGTTACATTGCTTCCTAAAATAGCAGAGCCTATCTCATTTATTGTCCCATCCCCTCCAAAGGCAACTATTATATCAAAGTAATCCTTTCCCTTTTTCGCTATGGAGTGATTATTTCCTTTTGAATTGGAAAATTCTACATAAACCTCTTTGAAGTGCTTTCCAAGCTCATTTTCAATTATTTTTTTATAAGTATGTTTTTTACTTACTCCTGCAACTGGATTTGCAATAACAAGAACTTTTCTCCTGTCCATCATTAAGGAATTTTATAAGATTTCATATAAATTTTCAATTAGAATGCAAAATTTCTATTTCTTTTTTTCTTCTAATTTTTCAAGTTTCTTTTTAGCTTTTTTTGAATATCTACTATTAGGATATGATGATATCAATTTTGAAAAGTATGCTTTCCCTTCTTCTAAATTATTTGTTTGAATTAAGGAAGCTCCAAGATAGAAGTAGAGTCTATCTATTTTGGAAAAGTCGGGGTTGTAGTCAAGAGCTTCCTTGAATCTGTTTACAGCAGCCTTGTAAGCTTTGAACTTATAGTAATGGAGCCCTATCATGTAAATGTGCTCTGTGTAATAATCCTTGCATTTTTTAAGTTTAGCTCTTGCATCCTCAATTTCTTTGGCATAGGGATAGTCCTTGAGAAGTTTTTCAAATTCCTCAATCGCTCTAAGAGTGTTTGTCTGATCCCTTCCAGGTTTGTGCATTCTGTTGTAAAAGGTCATTGCGATCTGATATCTTGCATAGGATGCAAGAGGGCTGAAGGGATACATTGATATAAACTCCCTGTATTCCGATTCTGCAATTAAGAGAGAACCTTCATCCTTTTGCTGGAAATAGGAATCTGCTATTTTAAGCTTTGCTCTTTGGGCAAGGATGCTCTGGGGAAAATAATCTATAACCTGCCTGAAGTAAAGCCTTGCCTTTTCAGAATCCTTTTTTAGCCATTTTTCTCCAAGATTGAAAAGAGCTTCATCTGAGGAGGCGCCAGAGGCAGGTTCTGTTTCAGGCTTCTTTTTCGAACAACCTGAAAAAACAACCAAAAAAATAAGAAATACTAAAAGAATCTTCTTCATCTCTTTTCTCCATAAATTTTTTTGATCCATTCCCACTGATTTTTCAGCCCTTCTTTTAATTTAACGGTAGGAGTGTAGCTCAGATCTTTTTCTGCTTTGGAATAATCAGCCCATGTGTGAAGAGCATCCCCTTTTTCTCTCTCTTTAAATGAGATTTTTAATTTTTCTCCTGTGATCTCTCCCATTATTTCTAAGAGATTTAGAAGGGAAATATTCTCTCCACCGCCAAGATTGTATACTTTGCCAGAAACACCTTTTTGCCAGGCAGAAAAAGTTGCTCTAACAATGTCATCAACATAGGTAAAGTCCCTTGTTTGATTTCCATCTCCAAATATTTCTATTTCCTTACCTTCCAAAATTGAGCAGAAAAATCTGTGGAAAGCCATGTCAGGTCTTTGCCTTGGTCCATAAACAGTAAAATATCGGAGAACTACAACATCTATACCGAAATTCTTGTGGTAGAGAAAACAAAGGTTCTCACATGCAAGTTTTGTAACTCCGTAAGGGGAAATTGGAGATAGAGGACCATTCTCTTTAAAAGGAAGTGTTTTAGAATCTCCATAGACTGAGGAGGATGATGCAAAAATCAACCTTTTCCCTTTGAATCCTTTTAAAGCCTCAAGTATTCTCTGGGTCAAAATAATGTTATCTTTTATGTAGTAGTCAAAGTTCTTTCCCCAGCTTGTTCTTACACCTGGTTGTGCAGCAAGATGAAAAATAGCATCAGCATCTTCAAAAATCTCCTCAAGTTTAAGTTCAAGCATGTCCTTTTCTATTAAGTCAAATAGGGGGTTTTTCAAAAGTCCTTCTATATTTTTCTCCTTATATTTTCTTGGATAAAAGTCTGAAAATGAGTCAATTCCAGATACTTTGTGCCCTAAGCTTGTAAGATACTCACAGAGATGAGAGCCTATAAAGCCTGCACAGCCGGAGACAATAAATTTCATTTCTCCCTGAATTCTTCCTCAATCTTTTTCATCAATCTATATGTTGAGATAGGGTCATTGCTTTTGAATATAGATGAGCCAGCAACAATAAGAGTTGCACCAGCAGAGAGAACATCCCTCAAATTGTACGGACCTATTCCTCCATCTACCTGAATTTCAGGACTTCCCTTCAGATTTTCTATATATCTCCTCAGCTGATCAATCCTTTTTAGTGTGGAAGGGATGAATTTCTGTCCTTCAAATCCTGGGTTAACAGCCATTAAAAGAACAAAATCTACCTCTTCAATAACAGGATATATAAGTTCTAAAGGTGTAGAAGGATTCAGGGTAATTCCTGCTTTCTTGCCCCTTCCTTTTATCGTATTTATTAATTTATGGGCATGGGGCGTGGTTTCAATGTGAAAAGAAATCCAATCTGCTCCAGCCTCTTCAAACCATTGCGCAACTTCCATTGGATTCTCCACCATCAGGTGAACATCTAAAATCAGATCAACTCTCTCTTCAAAGCCCTTACAAGTTCCGGCCCAAAGGTAAGATTTGGAACAAAATGTCCATCCATTATGTCCACATGAAATGCTCTTGCACCTTCTTTTAACATCATATCCACAGATTCTGCAATTCTTGAAAAGTTAGCAGAAAGGATGGAAGGTATAATCAAGAACTCACCTCTAAGGAAATAAATTGTGATCTTCTAAGTTTCCAGCCAGGCAATGGCATCTGTTTCAGAATAATCCCCCTTTCAACACCTGCATAGGGTAAATTTTTTATCGGAGATATCCTGAATCCTTTTATCTCAAGCCACGGAATAACCTTTTCTGCTTTTTTCCCGATTAAGTCGGGCATCACCAGCTCCTCCTCCCTGCTACCAGTGGAAACAAGCAAATTGATGGGCGTTCCCCTGTCAACTTCAGAATCAGGTGGTGGTTCCTGAGCGATTATCACACCCGGCTCCTGTCCAAGGGCAGCCTGGGAAATAATTCCAATGTTTAAGCCCTTCTCAGAAATTTCTATGCCAACTGCTCTCAAGGTTTTACCTATCAAATTGGGAGTCAATGTCCTCTGGGTTCCAAGGGAAACATAAACCTTTACCTTTTTGTTCTTTTTGATCATGGACTTAGGACGAGGGTCCTGAGAAATCACCTTACCCTCCGGAACAGTGGGGTGGAATTGGGTTATTTTTTTCATAAAAAGTCCTCTCTGGCTGAGAAGATCTATGGCTTCATCCACTGGCTTACCTGTTATATCAGGGACCTCAACCTCCTCACCCTTAACAAGGACAATTACTGTAATTATTGCAGAGATTCCCATTATAACGATAAAACTAATACTAAAAATTAAGAACTTCAATCCCTTTGGTATGTTCATTTAGTCTTTTTTTATACCATATTGTTATCATTCAATCAATAATTTCATCCTCTTTTGGACTTTTATCCTTTTCTTTTATCAAGTAATATACTCCCCATGCTATCTCATTTACAACACAATCAAGGCATGTGTTGGAGAAATCAATTTCCCCTTTTTTCTCCTTTTCCTTCAGGATGCTCTTGATCTTTTTCCTTATTTTGTAAACGAGAATAAAATTTATCATCTATTTTTACCAGAGATAATTATACAACAAAAATAAACTCCTTATTATATAAGATTTTTTCCTCTGTACAACTCAACTGTTAACCTGAGCCCTTCTTTGACATTTACTTCTGGCTCAAAATCAAGTATCCGACGGGCTTTGTCAATATTAAAACTCTGAGATGTCAAAAAGAATCTTGCTCTCCTCCTGCTTAATATCGGATCTTTCTTTAAAAAAACAAAAAGTTTTTCGCTCAGATAAATTGGTGGAACTGCAAGAAAAACAGGAATGTGAAAAGAGGGAATGCGTCGACCAAGAAGCGTAGCAATTTCACTACAGAATTCTCTCTTAGTAAGAACCTCCGAACCTGCA
>JBBIMS010000168.1:0-4771 GCA_037444285.1 Candidatus Aminicenantota bacterium
TGAGGCAACTACTTTGAAATCCTTCCATCTTGTAAAAGATGCAGTTTGGACACACCCTCTTCCTCCTTTCATGAAAAATGGACCTCTGTTGAAAAAATATTTCAAAATTGGAATTGAGCCAAAAGGATGTCTGTAATAAATTAAATGTATCTCTTCCCAATCTATTTTATCCCTTCCTTTATATTCCTCTTTAAATTTATCGAATGTATCTTCCAGGCTTTTCTCAACGATCTCTTCAAAACTCTCTTTTTTACCCGTTCTCAAATCATCAATCCAGTAAGAGAAATCCTGGTTTTCATTTCCTTCAGGATAATTCATAATCTTATATATCCAATTGGTTGAAATAAGCGATCTATCATTTTCATCCTTAAAATTGTCCTCAAAAATATTCCTGGAGAGAAAGAATTCGAAAGTGTAAAAAAGATAGGGAGAAAATCCTTTATCAACTCTAAAATCCCAATTCTTAAAATTTTCCAGGACAAAATTAGCTTTTTCAGATTTAAACTTCATATTTCTAATCTTGTTTATCAAAAATTCAGCTCCTTTGTGGAATGTATCCGTTTGAATATCTTTCATATCTTCAAGGGTCAAATTTGACTTCCCTTTTATAAGCTCTTCTATCCTTTCAGCCCTGAATGTAGGTACCCAGCTCATTGAGAAAATGGGTATCTCTCCTTCTGGTAGAACGGGATTGTTGGCTGTGACTATAAACCCCCTTTCTGGATTTAGAAGGTATGGCTTCTTTTCCTCATCCCAAAACCCCTTCCAAAGGTCAGCTTCACTTTGAGCTTGAGTAGGCAAAGAGCCATCACCCTTACTCCTGACTGGAATAAGACCGACCGGGAAATAACCTATGTTTCCATCTCTATCAGCGAAGACAACATTCTGAGCAGGAGCTGAAAATTTCTTAAGAGCAGATAGAAATTCTTCATAATTCTTTGAAAGGTTCATTTCAAAGATTGCCTCGATGGTTTTTGAGGGATAGTCAGTAACAGACTGGATAAGCAAATAAAGGTCTTTGAAATTTAATACCCTTCCAAATTCTGTTAGCTTAACCTCCGCTTGTTTTTCTTCCCCCCCTTTAATCTTTACAGACCTTTTCAAGATCTTAAAATCCCTCCATTCACCATTCCAGAAATATTTATTTTCATTCTCTGGATTTACTTTTAAAATGTAATAATCTATCACATCAGACTCTACATTGGTAAAGCCCCACCCGATATTTTTATTCCTTCCAATTACAATGAATGGCGTCCCTGGCAGTGTATTCCCGCTCAGCTCTAAATCTGGAGCTTCTGCATGTACTTGGTAAAAATAAGACGGGAACATTACTCCCAGATGGGGGTCGTTGGCAAGGTATGGAAATCCGGTGTCTGTTAGCCTCCCTGAAACAACCCAGTTGTTACTTCCAATCCCTTCTTCTCTTTTTGGAATAAATTTCTCGCCAAGAATTTTCCCTCTCAGGCTTTCATATTCATCCTTCTTCACAATACTTGTGCTATAATTGCCATAAATCAGCTTTTTCGCTCTTTCAAAACCTATGGCGTTTACAACTTGATAATTATATAGCTCGGAACCGTTGCCGCAAAGGATATCTTCCATGATCTTCAAAATAGAGAGGGAATCCTTTCCCCTCCATTTTTCAGGTCTGTAATTCAGAACTTTAAATTCAATGGGAAGGTTCTGAGTCTCAATAAAATAATTTATGCCATCGGAATAATGCTCAATAAGTTTTTTAATTCTCGGATTTATTTTATCCATTGTCCTTTCAATGCTTTCCTCTACAAGAGCTTTTTTTTGAGCAATGTCTGAATCAAGTGTTGATTTTCCGAAAATCTCTGAAAGTCTTCCCTGTGCCATTCTCCTCGAAAGCTCCATTTGATAGAGTCTGTCCTGGGCATGGACAAAACCAATGGCAAAAAACATATCCTCAAGATTTTCTGCTCTTATGAATGGGACACCCCATCTGTTCCTTTGAATCTCAACCCTACTGATAATTTTGTCACTCTTCAAAACTCCATGAGTCTTTGGAAGGGTGGATCTTAGCCAGATAAAAACTAAAAGGGAGAAGGCAATAAGGATCAGAGCTAAAAGTATTAAAGCTTTTTTCAAAATCCTCATTTTTACTCCTTTCTTTTTATTATTTTATATCAGCTAAAATTTCAATTTGCAACAACCTGCGTTAGGATCACTTGACACATATATCTTAAGATTATAAACTTATTAACTTAGGAGGTTTTTATGATTAAAAACTCTTTCAAATTTCTGGATATCTTCCTCATCCTCCTTCTTCCGATATTAGTCCCTGTCTCACTTTTTTCATCCAAGCCCTATTCGGGAAATGAGACTTGCAAAGAATGTCATTCAGAAATTTTTAAGTCCTTTGAGATGAACATTCACGGAAGGCTTCAGAGTTTTGAAGTGAAAGGGATATTGGGTTGCGAATTCTGCCATGGTTCAGGAAAGGAGCATACTGAATCAGGGGATCCCGCTAAGATATTGAGCTTTAAAAAACTCTCTCCTGAAGAATCTTCAAAGATTTGTCTCAAATGTCATATTACAGGCAATGTATCAGAATGGAATTTAAGTGCTCATTCTGCCAGTGAAGTTGGTTGTAATCAGTGCCATTCCATTCATGGGAAAAGGAGTCTTGTTAAATCGGAGCCCCAACTCTGCCTTGATTGTCATAAAGACATAAAGGCTAAGATTTACTATCCCTCCCATCATCCTGTAAAAGAAGGTAAAGTCAAATGTAGTGACTGCCACCAGCATCATGGTTCCCTTGTGAAGAATCTAAAAACTGCTGAGAGAACAAACGATCTTTGCTTCAATTGCCATGCCGATAAGCAAGGACCATTTATCTTTGAGCATGCTCCAGTTGTTGAAAATTGTGGAATATGTCATGAACCTCATGGAACTGTTGCCAACAATCTCCTCAAACAAAATGAGCCATTTCTATGCTTCCAGTGTCATGAAGTTCACAAACATGCGGGGAGAGAAGGTTTGACCTATGCTTACACAATCCCAGCTACTAAGGAGACATCCTCAAATCCATACGGAAAAGCTGGATGGAGAATTGCTTTTCTTACCAAGTGCACCCAATGTCATTTTAGGATTCATGGAACTGATAATCCTTCCCAGACTGTAACCGGTGGAGGGAAGGGACTAATTCGATAAGGAGATAGAAAATGAAAAGAAATATTTTATTAACATTATTAATTTTACTAATTGCTCCATTCCTCCTTTCAGAGGATAAGAAAAAACCTGAAATTCAGGTTTCTTTTGGAACAAAGGTAAACAATGTGGAAAATTATTCTGGTAAAATTGGAGAGTTCGAACCCCTCAACGAGGGTCTTTCTCCTGTTGTTTCTGCGCTGATTTCAGGTTCTTCAGGAAAGTTATTTTATGGACTTGAATCAACTATAAATGAGGATATAAGAGATCAGAAGCATGAGCTAACCATAGATTTTGGAAGAATCTTCCAGGAAGATCTTCAGTTCAATTCCCTTCCCCACAGGCTTGACCATGATCCTCTTAAGAATCTTGATTTGGCCTCCCTTGCAAGATCAGGGGTTTTCCACACTGATTTTGACCCAAAAAAAGAATATAAGATTAGCAGAAAGGAGCTTGTGAGTAAAAGCGTTCTTAGAATTCCTTCTATCCCCTTTACCCATTTTTATGTAAATTATCGAGATGAGAGAAGGGAGGGGGAGTATCAGGCAAGAACATTGAGTAAATGCGCTACCTGCCACATTGTTGCAAAGTCAAGACCAGTTAACAATTTCAACAGGAGTGTCCAGTTTGGAGGAAATTTAAAGCTATGGAAAGGAAGCATCGATTATTCATATACAAAAACAGATTTTAAAGAAAGGGGGGAAACACCCTTAAACATTTATCTCCCTGCTCTTCATCCATATCTTGTAGTTGATAATTTCACAAGCAGAATTCAATACGATTCTGATAATGGACCCTTGCCATTTGATCAGGTTCCGGATACCAAAAAGGGCACGCATCTTGTAAAAGGAAGTTTTTCTGTTTCAGAATCAACAACCTTTAATGCAAATTATTTAAATTCAAGAATTGAAAATCTCTTTACAAATTTGAGCAGTAGAGCCGATGCCTTTGCAGGAGGCTTTTCAACAAAACTTGGTAAAAACATCTACCTGAATGCAAGATTAAACTACAGGAACATTGAGAGCGACTCGATTTTTGTTGATGTTGTGGAGTTAAGGGATAATGCAGGCCCCAACAAAGGAAAGACCTATGCTGAAGCATATCTAGATTTTGGCAGTCCTGATTATCTGAGAAAATCAGCTCTTTCAAGAGAAGCCTTGGAATTCAGCACAAGTGCAAAGTTCAAACTTTCCAAAAAGCTAAGTTTCAGAGCAGAATACGAATATGAAAAGATTGACAGGAAAAATTTTGAAGTTTCAGTGACGGAAAGCAATACCTTTAAAGGAGAGGCAGACTACAAACCTTTGAAAAATCTGGATTTTAAATTGAACGCGGTTTACACGAAAGTTTCCAATCCCTTTGCCAATCTCTATGCTGCGATATCACCGGCAGTTCAGCTTTACTCGGTTGCGGACCCATTTAAGGGACTTCAATTTTATCATTACCACAGATTAAGGCAGGCTCATCTTACAAACTTGCCATCAGAAGCAATTGAAGGAAGAGGAGTTGTTAACTGGTCCCCCACCCAAAGATTTTCTATTTCAGGTAGCTTGAGCCTGAGAGATGAAAGGAATAACTTGAATTTCTCAGAATGGAT
>JBBIMS010000169.1:0-4746 GCA_037444285.1 Candidatus Aminicenantota bacterium
TTAACAATTTCAACCCACTGGGGAGGAGTTAGATATCTCTCTTCAAGGGATGAGTCCTGTGAGAATTTTATGTTAAACTTTATCTTACCTATCTTTGAAATATCATATCTTTGGGGATTGAAGAAAGTCTCTTCAAAAAGAATTCTTGCATTCTCTGCATTAGGGGGTTCTGATGGGCGAAGTTTCTTGAAAATTTCAATTAAAGCCTCATCCCTGCTTTTCTTCTTGTCTCTTTTCAATGTTTCAGAAATCACATTCCCTATTTCATCTCTTTCAGGGAAGAAAATTTCAAATGAAAGATTTTTTTCTTTTATCTTTTGTATATGTTCCTTTTCAACAGGGGTGTTGACTTCCGCAATTTTTTCAACGGAGGAGGCAAAATATGCTCCTTCAAACTCATCTTCTATTATTGGAATTTCTTTAATCCCAGCTTTCATCATTAGATTTATTAGGGACTTAGTCAATTTCTTTCCCTTCTGAACTATTATCTCTCCTGTTGAAGGATTTGTAACATTTGCGTCAACTATTAGCCCTGTAAGAGTCTCGTCTATCTGCCAGAAAAAGTGGTTATTCTTGTAAGTTACCTTATATATTCTGTAGAAAGCCTTAAGAATTTCCTCATCAGTTCCATATCCTATTGCTCTGAGGAAGATTGAACCAAGAAGTTTCTTTCTCTTATCCATTCTAAAATATAGAACATCCTTATTGTCATATTCGAAAACGATCCATGGACCTTTTACCGGAATGACTTTTGCAATATATAATCCCCTTTGCTCACCAGGGAGGAAGAAAACACCAGGAGAACGGTGGAGCTGATTGACAATCACCCTTTCTGTTCCGTTGATTATAAATGTTCCATTTGGAGTCATAAGGGGTATCTCTCCGAAGTAGACCTCCTGCTCTTTGATGTCCTTAAATGTCTTGTAAGGAGATGATGGGTCTTTGCTCCAAGGAATTAATCTCAGCTTTACTTTCAGAGGAATTGAGTATGTATAACCTTTGTCAATGCATTCCTCAGGGGTGTAACGAATTTTGAGTTGTACCCTGTCTCCGCACTGGTCACACAGGGGGAAAGTTATATTTTCAATGTTTCCGCAATTAGGACAGTGCGGGTGCTCAGATTCGCTATAAACAGGTGTGAGAGAACCACACTCACCACATCTCCCTTTGGCATTCTCCAGCCCTGTCAATTTGCCACATTTGCATTCCCATGTTCCGAGAGTGTAGCTCACAAACTCAAGGGAAGCTGTTTCTTTGAAATCTGTTATCGGGAATATACTTTTGAATGCAGCTTGAAGCCCTACATCCTCCCTTTCCTCAGGGAGGAGGTCAAGTTGCAGAAATCTTCTATAGGATTCCTTTTGAATTTGTATTAAATCCGGTATTGGAAGAATCTTTTTAATTCTTGAATAATCAATTCTTTCTATATACCTTTTTTCTTCTTGATACATAATTTTTACCTCATCCTTTTATTTTTTTAGGCTTCAAAATGAAGCCTTCTTTTTTTCTGTAAAACAAAGAAATAATTTTTAACTCCCTCCCTCTTATTCTTATCATAAAATAATCTTCCTTCTCTTTTGAAACTTTCTTATACAAATTTTTAATATCACTCTTTTCTACTGAATCTCTATAGTTGCGCCTGCCGATTCAAATTTTGCCTTTATTGCTTCTGCCTCCTCCTTTGAAATTCCTTCCTTAACAGGCTTTGGAGCAGATTCCACAAGCTCCTTTGCCTCTTTCAAACCGAGATTTGTTACCTCTCTTAAAACCTTTATAACATTAAGTTTGTTTGTTCCAACACTTTTAAGGATAACGGAGAACTCAGTCTTTTCCTCTTCTTTCTTTGCCTCTGCTGCTGGAGCACCAGCCATTGGAACAGCTGCCATGGGAACAGCTGATGCGGCAGAAATCCCATATCTCTTTTCAAATTCCTTAATATACTCAGCAAGTTCAAGGACTGTTAGATTATCAAGGTGTTCAAAAAATTCTTCCTTTGTGATTTTTGTTGTCATTTATTCTCCTCCATTTTTTTATTCTTTAATTGATTTAATAAATTCAAAAATTGGACTAATCTATTACTTAATAAATAAACGAAAGTTCTTAGTGGTGAAGCAATTTGAGAAGCGAATTGAGCTCTCAAGACTTCAGAAGGAGGAAGCTTTGAAATCTCTTTAACCTCTTCAGAACCAAGAAATTTTCCTCCTATCAATCCACCCTTTACTTTTAACGGTTTGAACTCCTTTGATAAATCAAAAATTATTGAGATGGGTTTGACAGGATCGCTGTATCCGAAAAGCAATGCAGTTGTATCCCTCAAAACACTATCATCAAACTGATAATTGAGGGACTTAAAAGCTATCTTTGTAAGTCTGTTTTTAACCACCTGGAACTCAGCAGACACTTCCTTTACCTTCCTTCTAACCAGGTTTGACTGTGCAACATTCAAGCCCTTGTAGTCGAGAAAATAGATTGCGCTTGTTTTTTTAATTTTTTCCTTTAGATTTTCAACTTGTTTCACCTTTTCTTCTCTGTTCATATTTCCTCCTTACTTTACCCCAACAGATGAAAGAGAAACTTTAACAGAAGGACTCATTGTTGAAGAAACATACAATGACTGGATGTATTTTCCCCTTGATGAAGGGGGTTTGGCTTTCAAAACTGCTTCTATAAAGGCTTTTACATTCTCTACTATTTTATCAGTGGGGAAGGAAAGTTTGGCAACTGAAGCGTGAAGATTCGCAGATTTGTCTATTCTGAATTCAACTCTTCCTGATTTTATTTCCTTTACAGCTTTTGCAATTTCAAAAGTCACAGTTCCAGTTTTTGGACTTGGCATCAAACCTCTTGCTCCAAGAACCTTTCCGAGCTTGCTCACACTCTTCATCATGTCAGGAGTTGTAACAACTGCCTCAAAATCAAGCCATCCCTTGGATATTTTCTCTATAAGCTCCTCCCCACCTACAAAATCAGCTCCTGCACTCTCCGCCTCTTTTACCTTTTCTCCCGATGCAATTACTACAACTCTCTTTGTCTTTCCAGTCCCGTTGGGGAGAACAACTGTTCCCCTTACCATCTGGTCAGATCTCTTGGGATCAACTCCCAATTTCAAAGCCAGATCAACTGACTCATCAAATTTTGAATATTTTATTTTTTTAAGAAGCTCGATTGCCTCTTCAATAGAGTATTCTCTCGGCTCTACCTCTCGTAAAGCATTCTGATATTTTTTCCCTCTTTTTTTACTCATTTACAACCTCCAGTCCCATGCTCTTTGCTGTCCCTTTTATTATTTCAACCGCTTTTTCAAGGGATGTTGTATTTAGGTCAGGCAACTTAATTTTAGCAATCTCAAGGATTTATTTTTCTGATACCTTTCCAACTTTAACTTTTTTCTGATCCGAAGAACCCTTTGCAATATTAGCAGCCTTCTTTAGAAGGAATGAAGCAGGGGGGGTCTTCACAACAAAGGAAAATGTTTTATCAGTGTATATGGTGACAAGAACTGGAACTATTGTTCCTTTTTCCATCTTTGCGGTTGCTTCATTGAACTTTTTTACAAATTCCATTGTGTTGACTTGATGGGGACCCAGAGCAGGTCCTACTGGTGGCTGCGGCGTTGCTTCCCCTGCGGGAAGTTGAAGCCTAACAACAGCTTTTACAGTTTTTGCCATAAAGACCTCCTATATCTTTTCAACCTGTAAAAAATCCAACTCCACAGGAGTCTGCCTTCCGAAAATAGTAACAATAACCTTTACAGTTCCTCTCTCATTATTCACAGATTCAATAACTCCATTGAAATTTGAAAATGGACCGTCAATTATTCTTACAGCCTCACCCCTTTCAAGGGTATGACGGGGCTTTGGCTTTTCAACAGTGGCTTCCATCTGCTGAAGAATTCTTTTTACTTCACTCTCTTCGAGGGGTGTGGGTTTCTGTCCCGAACCTACAAAACCTGTTACTCTGGGAGTTCTTCTTACAAGATGCCATGTTCTATCATTCAGCTCCATGTGAATTAGGATGTAGCCAGGATAAGATTTTTTTGTAGTGACAACTTTCTTTCCACCTTTTATTTCAACAACATTTTCAGTGGGAATTATTATTTCTCCTATCTTGTCTTCAAGCTCATACTTCTTTGCTCTTTCTTTAATGGATTCCGCAACAAATTTTTCAAATCCAGTATATGTATGAACTACATACCAGTTTTTATTATTCATAACTCACCCTATGAAAATCTTTATCTTAGCTACAACATAAGAAAAAATTGCATCGAAAAAGAATAGGAAAAAACCGAAGAATATAACAAGGATAATTACGACAATTGTAGTACCTACGGTCTCTTTCCTTGTTGGCCATGTTGCCTTTTTTAGCTCGGCTTTTACTTCCGAAAGAAAATTCAAAAACTTCCTCACTATTCCAACTTTTTCATTTTGCATTTCTTTCTCTCTTCCTTAAGAAGAATTTTTCTGGCAGGCCAGAGAGGACTCGAACCCCCAACCACCGGTTTTGGAGACCGGCGCTCTACCAATTGAGCTACTGGCCTGCATTATTTAGTCTCCTTATGCAGGGTGTGAGCCCTGCAAAAAGGGCAAAACTTTTTTAATTCAAGCTTATCTGTATGTTTCTTCTTGTTTTTTGTGGTCGTATAATTTCTTCTCTTACATTGGGTGCACTGTAAAGTTATTATTTCCCTCATTAATCACTCCAAAATATCAGTGACTGAGCCTGCTCCTATTGTCCTCCCTCCTTCCC
>JBBIMS010000170.1:0-1177 GCA_037444285.1 Candidatus Aminicenantota bacterium
ATGTCATCTTTCTTATTGCCTCCTCAAGGGTTAAAACTTTTTCCTCTCTTACATATTTTGATATGACCCTTGGAAATGTTCCATAGGAACGAGGATGGGGAAAACCTTTTCCCATAAACTGGATTCCTCCATCAGATGCAACTGATGTATAGGGAAGTTTCATTAGAGCCTTTACATCTTCTTCATTCATTTGAAGAAAAACAGCGCTCGCATCTCCATTTTCAACAATTTCTATTATTAGCTCAGAAGCATCTTTAAATTCAGCGCTTTCTCCCCTCATTAGAAGAATTTCCTCGAGGGAGTTTCCGTTATAATCTGGATTCTTTTCGTAGCTGGCAATGATTATGTTTTTCAACTTATCAATCTTAGAGGAAAAAAGTCTTCTCTCTTCTATCTCTTTTTTAATTCTTTCCCTATACTCAGGATTTTTCACCCTTTCCTTGAATTTTTCAACTCCTCCTTCGAGGGCATATGTTGGAATCATTATTGAAATATCTGTAGATGTGTGGACATATGGATACTGGTCCATGAATATTTCAACACCTCTTTCCCTTGCTCTTTCAACAGGCTGAAGTATTAGTTCAAGTTTTCCCCAGACCTCTTCGGAACAAAGTTTTATATGGGATATCTCAACAGGAATTCCATTTTCCTCTCCAATTCTTATAGCCTCTTCTACTGCGGATTTAATCATTAAATCCTCGTTCCTCATGTGAGTGGCATAAATTCCATGGTATTTTGCGACAATCTTCCCCAATCTTATTATCTCCTCAGTTTTTGAAAAGGTTCCAGGGATATATTCAAGACCAGTTGATAACCCGAGTCCACCTGCTTTCAGCTCTTCCTCAAGCAATTTCTCCATCCTTCTCATCTCCTCTTCAGTAGGCTCTGCATTCCTTTTTCCCATCACCTTCTCTCTTATAGTGTTTTGCCCTACTAAGGAACCAAAATTCAAAGATATCTTTTTAGTCTTAAGTTTTTTAAAAAATTCTTTAAGGGGAAACTCATGAGAGCCGCAATTGCCAGCAATAACTGTTGTTACTCCCTGAAAGACATAATTTTCTGCAGATGGTCTGAGGAGAATTTTTTCAGTGTGGGTGTGGACATCTATAAAACCAGGAGAGACGATCAAACCTTTTGCATCTATTATCCTCTTCCCTTTTTGTTCATCAATGAAGCC
>JBBIMS010000170.1:1224-4722 GCA_037444285.1 Candidatus Aminicenantota bacterium
TGGATTGGATGAGCCATTAATTATTCTTCCATTCTTTATTACAATATCATAATTTTTACTTTGCAATTTTGACGAAGAAGGAGAGAGAATTATAAAAATCAGTATTAAGCTTTTTAAAATGAGCTTATTCAATTCAAAAAGGTATTATCCCTTTCGTGGTTTTCCCTTGGGAGGGTCACCTTCTGTCTCTTCACTTTCTGTTACCAGTGGATCCTTTTTAACTCCTTTGTTTGGAGGATAAACACCAAATTTTGCTTTGTAAATTTCAGCACCATTTTCCACAACCCAGAAAGATTGTTTGTAATCCAGAGTTGTTATGTCAACCCACCAGTTTCTGTCAAAGGCAATCTCAAATATAGAGTTTATGTCATACTGGTTTTTATTTACAATTTTTTCCCAGATAATGTCAGGATTACCATCTCCGTCAGAGCTTAAAATCTTTTGAGCAGGAATATTCTGAAGATATGTTAAGACATGGACACCAGCTTCCCATTTATTTAGTTCATCGCCACTCCATACAAAATGGGCGCAGTAGATATCATAATAGATCCATGTTAGCATTGGAGCCTCGCCGGAGTAAGCAATTGCTTTACCAGGAAAGAGTTCTCTTGCTTTCCGTGACATCCATGAAACAAATCCTATGAATTCTGTTATATCTCCTGTGCTGTCAGGATAAGCCTCATTGATTAGTTCAAAAAAAACATTGGGGTAAGGATTTAAAATATCTGCAAGATATTTCATATAAATTTCAAAATATGTTCTTTCAACCCTCTGAGAATTCCATGGAAGTCCGCCGTAGTTTCCGTCAAACCCCTGAATGTTGTTTGAAGGGTTAAAGGGATGATAGTACCATGTCTCATCCCACCTAAATGCCAGTGTGTCGAGGATGCAAATATCAACGGTAATATTGTAATATTTTGCAGCATCCATAAACCACTTCAGCCTTTCAGTGTATTCTTCTGAGAACTTTGTCAGGTCAAAAATCTTTCTGTTATTTGCCTCTTCCCTGACTACCTTCCAGGGAATGTATGTATTAGGGAACCCACCGAGATACGAATCTCCATAAGGATACGGAGCATAAAAGTAGCTGTAAATTCTGATGAAGTTTGCCCCCCTGTAAGCGTTTTCACGGAAGTAAGTATCGATGTCTTTTTTAGAGAATTTTTTGTTTATTAAAAGGTCATATCTCGAGACACCGAAGTATATCGGTTCAGCACATATCGCAAAATATGAAAAAGCAAATATACCCAAAATGAGTGTTAAAAGTAACTTTTTCATCTATCCTCCTATCTGCGGTTTTTAATTTTCAGATGAAATTATAACAGATTAATTTAAAAAAACAAAATTACTAATCGCATCAGTAGTAAGGGTGCAATAAGCCTTTAACTGTTTGAATATAAATGGAAAATAATGTATTATCGTTCCTCTGAGAGGTGAAAATGAATGCTTTGATTCTGGGAGCTTTTATTCTTTTATGGCTTCTTTTGGGATATAAAATTTATGGTTCCCATATTGAGAAAAAAGTTATAAAACCAGATGATTCCATTCCAACTCCTGCCCACGCTCTCTATGATGGAGTTGATTACCATCCTGCAAAAACTTCCCTTCTCTTTGGTCATCATTTCTCTTCTATTGCAGGAGCAGGACCAATTATAGGTCCTCTTTTAGGTGTTCTTTACTTCGGATGGCTTGGAGCAATATTATGGATAATTCTCGGAAGCGTTTTTATTGGGGCTGTCCACGATTATACCTCCCTCATGACCTCTGTTAGAAACAAAGGAAGGTCAATTCCCGATGTCTCAGAGATTGTTCTTGGTAAAAGAGCTAAAATAATTTTTTCGGTCTTTGTATGGCTGGCTCTTATTTTAGTGATAAGTGTTTTTGGAATTGTAACATCCCAGACATTTATTTCAAAACCGCAGATTGTAATTCCAACATTTGGGCTTATTTTTCTCGCAGTTATATTCGGATGGTTAGTTTACAGAAAAAATTTAAATGTATTTTTGGGAACATTAATTGCAATAGCTACCCTTGGATTTCTGATATATCTGGGTGAACTTTTTCCTGTAAATTTGCCTCCCACAATCGTGGGAATTCCCTCTCATGTATTTTGGTTTCTAATCCTTATGCTCTATTGCATCTTTGCTTCCACCCTTCCTGTTTGGATCCTTCTCCAGCCAAGGGATTATTTATCCATGTGGATACTTTTTGTAGGTCTTCTCTTTGGGTATATAGGTTTGATCTTCTTCCATCCCGTTATAAACGCTCCTCTCTTTGTATCCTTCTTCAGCAGAGAAGGACCACTCTGGCCGATGCTTTTTGTTCTTATAGCCTGTGGAGCAATCTCTGGCTTTCATTCCTTGATAGCAGGAGGAACAACCTCAAAACAGTTACCTAAGGAGTCCAAGGGTAAATTGATTGGTTTTGGAGGGATGCTGACAGAAGGTGCCCTTGCCGGGCTTGTGGTTCTAATTGCAAGCTCAGGACTTGTATGGGATCCATCAGGAGCAAAGAGTCCCTTTGGTTTTCAATATCTAATGAGATCAGTAGAGCAGGGTGGAGGAGGTGGTCCAATAGTAGCTTTTGGAACAGGCTTTGGAAAATTTGTTTCTTCAATCCCTTTCATTCCCCTTACCTTTGGCATTTTCTTCGGGACACTTATGCTCAATGCCTTCGTTCTTACAACCCTTGATACATCCACACGCCTCGGAAGGTATATATTTGATGAATTGATGGGAAAAAGAAAATCTATTATTTCCAATAAATGGCTTGCTACTCTAATAACCATTTCATTTGCTTCCATTCTTGCTCTCACAGAAAGCTATAAAGCCATATGGCCAGTTTTCGGAGCAAGTAACCAGCTTGTTGCTGGTCTTGCTCTCATCACTGTATCAGGATACTTAATAGGAGTAAAGAAACCTTCAAAATATACTTTATACCCTTCTATTTTCATGCTTCTTACTACAATATCAGCCCTTCTCTACCAGGGATATAATTTTTTGAAAAAGGGAAGTTTTCTCCTTGGGATAATCTCTTTCATCCTTGTCATCCTTGCTCTGGTAATTGTTTACGATGCAAGGAAGATTTTTTCCAAAAAGAAAAGCTTAGATAAGGAGGGCGTATGAATATTCTTGAGGCATTGGAAAAAAGAAGAAGTATAAGATCTTTCAAGTCTGACCCTGTTCCTAAGGAAATCATTGAGAAAATATTGAAAACTGCATTGAGAAGTCCATCCTACACAAACAGCCAGCCCTGGGAGGTCGTTGTGGTTACAGGTGAAAAAAAGGAGGAGCTTTCTAAGGAGTTGCTTAAGCTGGCACAAAGGGAGGAGCCTATTCAGCCTGATATTCCCAAACCTTCAACCTGGCCTGCCAGAATAAAAGAAAGGATAGACGAACATTTTAAAAGGAGACATAAGGTTCTTGGAATAGAGGAAAGTGACCGTGAAAAGAAGAAAGAATTGAGGCTTGCTAATTTTAAATTTTTTGGAGCTCCAGT
>JBBIMS010000171.1:0-4698 GCA_037444285.1 Candidatus Aminicenantota bacterium
CTTTATTGAATTGTCCTCCTCTATTTCTTTCATAACCCTTCTCATGGTTTCAGATCCCATTACATAACCACCAAAAACTGGATCAATTCCACTTTCTCCAAGATTTATTGAACCTACAGCATAGAGAACAGCTATCTTCTTTCTCCCTGTAAGTTTTTTCTGTTTTAAATAGGATTTAAATTTTATAAGATTCTTCTCCTTAACTTCTTTCAAAACCTCATCCTCATAGAGAAGCTTGTCAACAAGACCCTCTTTCAAAGCATCTGGAGCTGTGAAAGGACCCCTGTCTATCAAAGACTTTATTTCCTCGACTTTCTTTTTTCTTCCTTCAGAAATTGTTCTTAAAAAGGAATCAAAGAGCGAATCCATCAAGGAGTTCAACATCTCTCTGTGGGCTGGGGTGAATTTACTCTCTGTAAAAGTGTTGGAAGCAGTCTTATACTCTTCTATGTGCTCCAGTTCAGCTTTTATCCCCAATTTGTCAAGAGTTCCCTTCAAAAAAATTGACTCAGAGGCAAGTCCATTAAGCATTAAGAAACCCGAAGGGTTGAGATATATCTTATCTGCTGAGCTGGCAATCATATACTCTAAGTTCCCCATTATCTCACTATATACAATCACTTTTTTCCCTGAGCCTCTGAACTTTTTTATAATGTTAGATATTTCCTGTGCCTTTGCAGGTCCTGCTGAAAGGGGTCCGAGTTTAATATAAACACCCTCTATTCTTCTATCCTTGCTTGCGCTTGTAAGGGCAACCCAGAAATCCCTCATTGTCAAAGAAGGAGGTCTCAAAAAGGGAATTTCAGGAGTTTCCTCTTCTAAAACTCCTGAAAGATTCAAAGAAAGGAATCCCTTATCGGGTAACTTCTCCTCCTGAACAAAGGTAATCAAAAATAAGGAAAGAATGAATAAACCTATAAAAAAAGCAAAGATAAAAATAACAATCAGAATAGCAGTGTTTCTTTTCATCTTTCACCTCGCAGTTTTGATTATATAACTTAAGAAAAATTTTAACAATATAGTCTTTGACAATTATCTAGAACATTTGTAGAATAGACTCTCAAAAAGATTTATGAAATTGAAACCACCAATGGAAAAATTAAGATTTATTTTCTTTTTGATCTCTTTCTTCACAATGTTTTTGCCAGATTGTAAAAAAGGGGCAGCTCCCTTTGAAAAAAATCCTATAATAATCATCTCCGTTGACACTTTAAGGGCAGACCGTCTGAAATGTTATGGATATAAAAGAATTGAGACCCCCAACATAGATTCTCTTGCTAAAGACGGTGTTCTATTTGAGAATGCCTACTCTCCCGCCCCTCTCACCCTACCCTCTCATGTTTCCATCCTCTCAGGGCTTTATCCCTCTGAACATGGGGTTAAGGATAATATCGGGTTCGAAGTTCCAGAGTCCTTGAAAACTCTTCAAGTTACTTTTAAAGAGATGGGGTTCAAAACAGGTGGAATTGTTTCTGCCTTTGTCCTGAGAAAAGAAACTGGAATATCTCATGGATTTGACTTTTTTGACGATAAAATGGAAGGAAAGTTAGGAAAAGTTTCTATGGGAGAGGTGCAGAGAAATGGAGAAAGCACTTTAAAAGTTACGAAGGAATGGCTCTCTTCTTTACCCAATGACAGATTCTTTCTGTTTTTTCATATCTATGAACCCCACACACCCTATGAACCTCCTGAACCTTACAGGAGCAAATACAGAAACAATCTATACGATGGCGAGGTCGCATACTCAGATTTTATAATCGGGAAATTAATAGAATTTCTCAAAAAGAAGGGGCTTTACAAGAAATCCCTTTTAGTCTTTGTTTCAGACCATGGCGAAGGGCTTAGAGAACATGGAGAAATGGAGCATGGTGTATTTTTATATAACAGCACAATTCATGTTCCCCTAATTGTGAAGTTTCCTGAAAATAGATTTAAAGGAAAGAGGATAAAGAATCCAGTTAGTCTGATAGACATATACCCTACAATTCTTGAACTCTATGGAATGGAGATTGGCAGTTCCTCAGGTTATTCTCTTTTGAAAACAATCAAAAATGACTCTGAGATAAAAGAGAGGTGGATATACAGTGAAACTTTTTACCCAAGATATCATTTTGGCTGGTCTGAATTGAGGAGTTTAATCTACAAAAACTTCAAGTTAATAAAAGCACCAAAGCCTGAACTTTACGATATCGAAAAGGACAGAAATGAAGAGAAGAATTTAATAGAGAAAGATAAGGAGATTGCGTCTTTTCTTGACTCTAAACTTTCTTATTTTTTGGCTAATGAAGCACCATCGAGGATGGGGGAAATTGATCCAGAAACTGCAGAAAAGCTTCATTCCCTTGGATATGTTGGAGTTTTAAATATTGAAGTTAAAGATGGTTCAGAGCCCCCAGATCCAAAAGATAGACACTATCTTCTATCTTATATAGGAAAAGCAACATTTCTTTCAAGAATTGGAAAGGACGAAGAGGCGGTAAAGCTTTTTAAAGGAGTTCTTGATAAAGACAGGAATATGATAGATGCATGGACTTTACTCGCAAGGTCTTTGACAAAGTTAGGAAAATTGAAAGAGGCTATCGAGGCATATAAAAGAGCTATAGACCTTAATCCCAAAAATCCTGTTCTTCTTTTTCAGATAGCAAAAGTAATGGATGCATCGGGAGATTACGAAAAAGCAATAGAAAATCTTGATCTTGCTATAAGTATGAAGCCAGATATGGGTAGAGCATATGCGTTGAAAGGAAAGATATACTTTTACAAGAATGATTTTGAAAAATCCCTTTTAAATATAAATAAAGCTCTTTCTATTAATTCAGAGCTTTCACTCCCTTACTACATTAGAGGTCTCGTCTATCTTAAGGAAGGAAAGGAAGATCTTGCTGAGAAAGAATTTAAAATGGCAGAAAAATATGAGGAGGAAGGCTCCTTTCACTCTCTTCATTTCAACCTTGGACTTTTTGCCTACAAAAGAGGAGATATAAAAAGAGCGATAGAGGAGTATGAGAAGGAAATTAAATATTACCCTGATAACTATATGGCAAGGACAAACCTCGCTCTTCTTCAAAGAAAGATTGGGCTCTTTGATAAAGCCCTTGAGAATTTTGAAGCTCTGCTGTCATACTGGAAAGATTCTCCACAACCTTACATTTTTCTTGTGGAAACCTATTCTGGTCTTGGTGACCTTGATAAAGCAAAATACTGGCTTTCTTTGGGAATTGAAAATTTTCCAAAGGATAAAAAATTAAAGGAAATAAGAAAATTTTTAGAGAAATGAAAGGGAGGGATTTTCCAAAACCCCTCCCTTAACTCTCTACAGAACAATCAGAAAACAAAAAGTAAACCTATTCCAAACTCAGTTCCTCCCAGCTTAACTGTTTTCTCATAAGGCTTTGCATCAGCTATTGTATACTTAAAGTTAAGATCTAAACAAAGATTTTTTATCAATTCTACAGAACCACCCAACTGAACATGATAACCTGTAACAGAATCCGATGTATCCTTCATGAATTCACTCTCATTCACTATGTCTTCTTTGTAAGAGTAAAAATCTATTCCAGCACCTGCATAGGGCTTCAGCTTCCAACCCTCCTTCCCAAAATTGTATCTTAAAGCAAGGGTTAGAGGATTCATAGAAAACTTCAAATCTTCCTTTGTATAAGTAGTTTTTCCATCAACAGAGAAAAATTTGTAGCTTCCAAAAACCTGAATCCCCTTCCATATATTCATTCCTGCCAAAAATCCATATATTCCTGAGCCACTTGAATAAATATCCTTAAAGTCCGAGTCTGATACACTGTAATAACCACCAGAAACACCTAAGAGAAACTTCTGACCTGCTAAGGATGAAATCGAAAGAAACAAAATGGCTAAAAATATTGTTGTTGCTCTTTTCATTTTCCACCTCCTCAATTCCCAACAGGATTGGATTTTTTAGACTCATTCCCTTCTGAGTCAACAGATGTGAGGGCATAATGGAATTTTAACTTTGGATCAAGCTTTCCATCAGTATATTTGAAAGTATTGGCAGGGACAGTTGCAATTAGCTTGTATTTATCATCACCTTCATTCTGGAGTTTTCTATAGATTCTATAGTTTGCGATGGTAACATATTTATTTTCAGGGTTGGCTGCCCATGTAATTGTGTGATAAGCCTCTTCTCGGAATAGGCTCTTGTTTATGTCTCTTTTAAGAGCAACATTTACAGGAGGATAAACCTCAAAGGCAATAATAGTAACAGTTGCAGGCGAAGAGAGATCTCCAGTGTTATCTTGAACCTGAAGCTTTGCTGCAAATGTCCCTACTTTATTGAAGACATGGGAAGGTTTGAGTCCAGCCTCTCTGGCCTGGCTTCTGATATCTCCACTTGAGATTGTTCCATCTCCAAAGTCCCAGTTCCATGCAACAATTATTCCGTCAGTGTCATAGGAAGAATTCCCATCGAATTGAACATTGAGAGGAATGGGACCCTTTGTCGGAGATGCTTTTAACTGGGCAACAGGTGGTTCATTGAGAAATCTAACATTAAGCTTACCAGCACCAAAGGCATAGTTTGGCTTCGAACCATAAATTTGAGTATAGCCATCCCATGTTGCGTTTGCCTGTAAAAGATTTATTGCATCAGTATAAGAGAGAGCACCAAATTTTTGAAGAAGCAGAGCAACAGCTCCTGTGACATGGGGTGCAGACATTGAAGTT
>JBBIMS010000172.1:0-4693 GCA_037444285.1 Candidatus Aminicenantota bacterium
ATTAGGATGAAATGGAGTAGAACAGGAGGGAAAAGGGCTAATGAAATTTTATCTATCCAGAAAAATATATTATCTATTAGCGTGAAACTATTTGTGGGAGAAAATAAAAAGGTGGAAGATATTAAGAAAACAAGGATTGAAAAATGGGAAATTAAAGGTTCTTCCTTAAATAAACCCTTTGAGAAAAAGAATAAAATATATAGAAGAGAAAAGGCGCCAAAAATTGAAAAGAAAAGATAATTATATGGAACATCGCTCCTTTTAAATTTGACATTGATTACCTCAATCCTTCCTTTCCTCAGAATCTGATACCTGTATAACTTCCCTTCTTTTGCAAGTTCTGTCAATCTTTGATAGTCTGAAATTTTTTTAACTGGTTTATCATTTATTGATATTAAAACATCCCCACTTTTTATTTCATTGAACTTTGAAGGTTTTACTGCTAAAACCTTCCCCCCTTTCTGTTCCCAGAGGGAACCATCCCATAAACCCCTTTGAGTGATTTTATAATATACATTTATCCCTCCAAGAATGAGAAAGGCTAAAATAAGTAAAACAAAAAATTTCTTCACCAATTTTTTCTTAGCAAAAAGCATGCCTACTCTTTTCCCTTTTCTGTTCTTAACATTTGAAATAGACATGATAAAAAATGTTCAAAAAATTGAACAAATGTTCAAAAAATTGAATTTCCCTCAAAATTGTATTTCCAACCCTCCTCTTATCCATCGGGGGTAAAAAATTAAAAGATATTGTTCTCTGACAGGAGGTTTGAGAAAATTGATGAAATTTCTTAGCTCAATTACTATAGCCATATTTCCACCAATGATTTTTGAGAGGGGTATCTCCTGCTCAAGGAGAATTTTCGAGGAGTAAATTTCTTTTAGTGAAAGGTAGATGTAGGGGGAGGATGCCCAGTTGTAGGAAATCTCAAAGGAGGTTCCTGAAAATTCAAGCTCCCCTTTTAGCAGAGAGGAAAAAGTAAATATAAGGGGTGATGATGGGATTGAATTGTTTAGAGGAAGATTCGAAAAGGTGAGAAATAATGAAGGTATTAAAACTCCAGAACTCAGAGAAAATCTAATACCAGAGCCTTTCTCCCTTGAAAAAATCAGTGAACTCTCCACAGCACTCCCATTTTCCTCACTTTTCTCTGAGAAAGGAAAGTCAAGGGTTTGTTCCTTAATATCATTGTAAGAAAATCTCATCCCAATGCTAAAATCAGAAAATAAAAATCTGTAAATGGAAAAAGATAGAGTGTATCTGCTAAATGGCTCAGATAGACAAATATTGGAAGGAGGTGTCATAAAAGGATAATCATCAATTTCTAAAAAGGGATAATGGCTGAAATAGGAAAATCCTCCTTTTAAAAGCCATGACTTTGAAAGGTTAAAAACAACCTCCATTTTTGGGTTCATAGAATCAAGAGCATTGGAATTAGTGTGGAGATGAATATAATCAAAATCGAATAAAAGTTTTAGATCCTTTGAAATTTCAAAGTCAGTTAATAGGGAAAGATTATAAAGTCCAGAAGAACCTTTCGTATGAATGTTCCTTCTGTGGAGGAGACCTAAATAAAAGGTATTTAAGCCAAACTCCTTTCTTAGATTTCCACCTACTAAAGTGGAGTTGAAGGGGAGGGATAGAAAACCTGAAAAAACATTTAACTTTGTATCATCCGCTGAAAAACCAATGGTGAAAATCCTTCCATCATAGGCGATACAAGATTCATCCGCCAGCCTTGGGAAGAAATCAAGTTTAATATTTAAACCTTCTGGAATCCTCTGACTTAAAAGATAAAAATTGTTTCTTCTATCCTCCAGAATATGTTTCGGAAGACCTTTTATAACAAGTTTCTTCTCCTTTTCAGCCTCATCCTTTATTCTGAAGCTCCTTAATTCAATGGGAAGTTCTGACTTTTCAACCAAAGTTTGGAAATCTATCTTTGGCTTCTGGGGTTTTTCAGGAAGGGGGGACGGGAATTTCAGAACATAATCCTTTGCCCAGAGGGGATAGATAAAGATAAGAATAAGAATTAATTTTATCCTTTTCATTCTTCCTTAAGAATATAAAATCTTTTTCACCTTTGTCAAGAGGCTGGGATTTTTTATTCATCCACTTCTCGGCGAATCTCCAAATAGAGATTTTCTATATATTTATTTCGTAAATTCCATATTTTTTGTAAATTTTTGAGCCAAGATGTTCCAGTAAACGATTCATTGGAACATTGTCATCAAGAATCCATGACATCTCTGCTTCATTGTAGCCATACTCTATGCCTTTTTTTATTGTGTAATAGTAAAAATAGGCATCTAAACCCCTTAACCTGTATCCTTTCCTTACCCCCATTGTTATTACCCTAATATTTTTTATTTTTCTTGCCTCAATCAATAATTTGAATATTCCCAAAGGAAACAATCTTCCATTTATCTTTTTTAAAGCCTTATTTATATCAGGAAGGGCAAGGGAGAATCCTATTGGCTCCCCATTAAACTCAACTATAAATACAAGTCTTGGGTCAACAACCTGCTTTAAATTCTTAGCGAGATGGTAAAACTCTTCGTCAGTAAAAGGAACAAATCCCCAATTATCGCTCCAAGCATCATTATAAATCATTTTTATTCTTTCTACCTCATTCCAGAAATCCTTCATATTAACAGTTCTTAGTTTAACCCTCTTATCAGAGTTAAGCTCTCTTATAATTCTTTCCATCAATCTCATTTTTTCTGGAGATACTTCCTCTTTTGTAATACGCCAAGCATAAAGCTCCTTTATTTTTTTGAGCCCATAATTTTCGTAGAGCTCAATGTAATATTTTGGATTGTATGTCATCATTACAACAGGTGAGAACTCGAACCCCTTAATCAGGAGTCCGCACTCCTCATTGGTTGAAAAGTTCATGGGTCCCCTCATCCTTTCCATCCCTTTCTCTTTCAGAAATTTCTTTGCTGAATCAAAGAGGATATTTGCTACATTCTGGTCATTTATGCTTTCAAAGAATCCAAAAAAACCTGTTTTTTCATTGTAAAGCTTGTTGTGGATGTGATTGACTATTCCAGCTATTCTGCCCACAGGCTCTCCATTTTTATAGGCAATGAAATATTCTACATCAGCATGTTTGTGAAAGGGATGCTTATCCTTAGAAAGAAGCTCGATTTGCTCAATAATGAGAGGGGGAACCCATTGGGGTATATCCTTATAAATTCTCCATGCAATTTTGATAAACCTTTTCAATTCCTTTTTACTGGAAACCTTTCTTATTTCATACATTCTTTAACTCCTTAATATTAAAATTCTCTATAAGGGGCAATTTTTTTTGAATTTCTTCTGCTTTTCCAAGGAGAAGAATTGAAAAATTCTCACTGGATAAATGTTTTTTGGATGCTTCCTCTACTTCCTCTTTGCTCAGTTCCTTGACCGTTTTTAAAAAGTCATTTAAATATGTTCTGGGAAGATTATAAAATTCAATCTCTGCAATTTTTCCTGCGATCTCAGAATTCGTCTGGAGGGAGGAAGGGAATTTCCCTTTTACGAATTTTTTTACTCTTTGAAGCTCCTCTTCTTTTATTCCATTTTCCACAAAATTTTCTACTTCCCTTTTTATTGCATCTATTGTCTCGTAAACAGACTCATTTCTTGTAAATGTGGAGATAGAGAATAATCCTCCGTATTTGAAGGACTGGATTGATGAGTTTACTGCATAGGAGAGCCCAAGTTCTCCTCTGATTTTACTAACCAATCTTGATGTAAATAAAGCCCCTAAAATTGCATTTCCGAGAAAGACTGCTATGAAATCCCTTTCCCCCCTTTTCAGGGATGAGGGTTTACCCATTCTTATCTGTGTCTGCGTTGAGTTAGGGTCATTTAAAATTATAAATTCTCTACCCTCAGAAATTTTTATTTCAGGTTCAGAATAATCTGATGGAAAAGTTTCCCATGGAGATAAAAATTCCTCAAGAGCTTCAAAAGATCTTTCATTGAAATCTCCGACAAGAACTATAAATGAATTTTCAGGTCTCACCCTTTCTTTGTAAAGCCTTGTAATATCATCACGGTTTATACTTTCTATCGTAAAAGTATAACCAATAGGTGGATGGGCATAGGAAGTATTTTGAAAAATGAGCTCTGTAAAACTTCTTGTGGCTACTAAAGCAGGATCATCTCTTTCATCTTTTATAATATTCAATGCTTTCTCCTTCTCCTTTTCTATTTCCTCCTCCTTGAATACAGGATTTAAGATTATATCGGATAGAATTTCAAGACCTTTTATAAGATTTTTTGAAAGAAGTTCCATATTGATGATCGTGAAATCCTTTGAGGTATAAACATCCAGGGAAGCTCCTATGCTTTCAATTTCAAAGGGAATGGTTTTGGAATTCCTTTTTTTTGTTCCAGTGAGCATGGATTTAAATACAAGCCTTGTAAGCCCCTCCTTTCCTTTCGGATCGAGAGAGGAGCCAGCTTTTACCAGAATTGAAATGGTCGAAAGGGGGAATTCCTTCTTGGGAAGATAGAGTAATTTTGTCCTGCATTTAAGAATCCTTTCTTCCCAGGAGAAAACGCTCAGAGCATTTTCCATGTCAACCCTCTCTTTTATATTCCAGAGGAACCATTGCAACAACCGTTTTTCTATCATCGACAAGGTATTTCTGAGCAACCTCTATCGTGGGATCCATGAATCCGTAGCTTGTCGTAA
>JBBIMS010000173.1:0-207 GCA_037444285.1 Candidatus Aminicenantota bacterium
ATAACCCAATAAATTATAGCAATTAAAAGGCTAAAACCTACTCCATAAAGAGCACCTTTCTTCCCCACTGAAAGGGAGAAGGGTATTGCAATCAAGGACATTATTAGAGGAATAAAAGGAAATGAAAACTTGGAATGATATTCCACTTCAAATTTTACTGTGTCAAACCCTCTCTCCTTTAAGCTCTTTATATAATTCCTCAATTCT
>JBBIMS010000173.1:271-4678 GCA_037444285.1 Candidatus Aminicenantota bacterium
ATTTTAAAATCTCTCAAATCTCTTGTTATTCCTTCTGAATCTACAACCCATCCATTATCAATTCTTAGAGAACCGTTCTCAAAATATCCCCTCTCTCCAAAATATCTTTTTTCAAGGGAAAAATTTGAAGAAAGTTCGTAAATTGTTATGTAATCAAAAATATTTTTTTCAGCATCAAAATATCTGTAGTTGTATATCCTATTGCCTTTACCCATAACCCATCTTCTGTCAACTCTCATATATGTTCTTGGAGATGGCGCTCCTTTTATGTATGCCTTTGCCTCTTCAGCATTCCTGTTGGAAGAAGGAAGAACTCTCTCTTGAATGTAAAAGCTCAATCCACTCACGGAAAGCCCAAATAATAGTAGTGGTAAAGAAATTCTGTAAATGCTAATTCCACAGGCTTTCATTGCATTCACTTCATTAAATTTTGTCATTATACCAAGAGTTATTATTATGGTTGTGAAGGAGGAAATGGGGAGTGCCCAGAAAAAAACTTGAGGGGTATAAAACCACAAATACCTTAGAATAGATGACACTGGTCTTTTATTCTCAATGGCATTGTCAAGGAGTTCAAAAAATGTGATTATCATTGCAATTATGTAGATACTCAGTATTGTTATGGTAAAGACTAGGAAAGCTTTTTTTATAACATATCTATCAAGGGTGTTGGGGAATTTGAAGTGAAATTTAAAAGAGACTCCCTTTCTTGCTCCTTTCTTTTTTATGCCTTTATGATCTGAAAATGTTTCCTTCTTCAATTTAAATCTTAATCTTATTTCTTTCTCTTTGTGATGAAAGTAGATTAAAACCAGACCAAATGTCAGAAGGATTATGTTTGCACTCCATATTCCTAAGAATGGATGGAGAGTCCCCTTTACCGATAGATTCTCGCCAAAGGTGGCAATTGTATAATAAATCAGGATAAAAAGAAGGCTTAGGGAGAATCCTGAAACCTTCCCTCCCTTTTTTGTGGTCATTCCCAATGGTAATCCAAGAATAGCAAAGATAACAGAGGCAAAAGGGAAGGCAAATCTTTTGTAAAATTCATTATTGATAAAAATCCTTTTCTGGGGATCTCTTTCTTCCTTCAGGCTCTTCCAGAGTTCAATAATATTCTTTTCCCTTATTCTCTTTTCAAATTTAAATGTTGGGAAGATAGCATCAGGATCAAGTTTCTCTATCGAACGGGAAAAAAAAGCTATTCTCGTCTCTTTTGGATCCTTCAAAGGAAAAACATGAATTGTTCCATCTGTGAAGTCAATGAATGCTTCTCTCCTTTCCTGATCAGATAAAAATTTCCCCTTTTTTGCAACTATTATTTTCGATGCTTCTGGATTGGAATTATCCTGAACAAAAACATCCTCCCAGATCCCACCCTTTATGTCATTCACATAAATCACTAAATTGGGAATTCTCTCGTTAAACTGCCTCGGTTTAATTTCTGCTGGGGTCTTTGTAGCTACTGAAATGAAAAGGGTTTTTAAAAGCTCAAAGTTAGAATTTGGAGCCAGAGATGTTGATATGTAAAGGGAAACAAGGAATATCACTATAGAAAAAGTCAGAAGAGGTTTCAAAAATCTAAGGGTTGAAACCCCAAGGGCTCTGAATGCCATGATCTCCCAATCAGAGGAGAGCCTGCTTAAACCAGCAAGTATCCCCATTAAAACAGCCATGGGAAGAGTGAAAGCAAGAATAGAAGGTAAAAGAAGAACAAGAATCTTAAGAACTGTTCTGATGGGAACACCCTTTGTGATAAAAAGCTCTGCCAGCTGAAGAATGTTGTTCATCAGGAGAACAAAAGTGTAAAGAATCAGACCAAGAATGAAAGGTGGAATTATCTCAGTAATTATATATTTGTCAAATTTTCTCAATACCATCGAAAGAGTTAAAAAAGCTGATTGAATTTCCTTATAGAATCATCGAGTCTGTTCTGTTTTTCAAGGATGAAATCGATCACCTCCCTTACAGCACCCTTACCTCCTTCAAAATTGCTTACAAAATCAACATGACTTTTAACAGAGGGATGAGCATCTTTTGGAGAGGCTGAGAATCCCGCAAGTTTTATAACTTCCATATCAACTATGTCATCACCTATAAAACTGCAATTCTCCCAGTTAAGATTGTATTTCTTCATCACCTCTTCCATAACTTTCCTTTTGTCATGAATACCCTCATAATACTCCTCTATCCCAAGAACTTTAACTCTGTTTGCAACAGCTTTTGACTTTTTCCCACTTATTATAACAGGAATGATTCCAGCAAGTTTTGCAAGGACTATCCCTGTTCCGTCTTTAACATTGAATCCTTTTATTTCTTCTCCAATCTCATTGATATAAATCGTTCCATCTGTCAATGTTCCATCAACATCAATGGCTATTAATTTTATCTTCTCTAAATTTTTCATATTCCACCTCAGAAAAGTTCTGTTCTCCAGAGGTCATGGAGATGAATTATTCCCTCAACTTTTCCATCTTTATCCTTTATTAAAAGGGATGTTATCTTTTTATCTTCCATTATCTGCAAAGCTTTTGTAGCCACTTCTTCTTTCTCTATTGTAATTGGGTCGGGTTTCATACATTCTCCTGCTGTTTTTTCCATTATATCTCCATATTTAAGAAGGAGTCTTCTCAGATCCCCATCTGTAATAATTCCAACAAGTTTTCCATCCATATCCACAACTGATGTTACACCAAGCTTCTTTTCTGTCATCTCCTTTATTGCATCCTTCATTTTGGTATTTATATTCACAATGGGGATCTCATCCTTTACATGCATTAAGTGCTTCACTTTTAAAAGTCTCTTTCCGATCTGACCTCCTGGATGGTAAAAAAGAAAATCCTCTTCAGTAAATCCTTTCCTTTCCATTAATGCAACTGCAAGAGCATCTCCAAGGGCAAGGGTTGCAGTAGTTGAAGTTGTCGGAACAAGTCCTATAGGACATGCTTCCCTTTCCACATTCACATCAAGAACTACATCACTGTGCTTAGCCAACTTGGAGTTAGGGTTCCCAGTAATTGCAATGAGCTTGGATCCAATTCTCTTTATGTAATGAAGCAAAGAGATAACCTCCTCAGTTTCACCACTGTAAGAGATCACAATTACAACATCATCATTTTGAAATGCTCCAAGATCTCCATGAACAGCATCTGTTGAATGGATGAATACTGATGGGGTTCCTGTTGATGTGAAGGTCGCAGCTATTTTCCTTCCTATAAGACCCGACTTCCCAATCCCTGTAACTATAACTCTCCCCTTTGTGTTGAAAAGAATTTCAACAGCTTCGTCAAAATTTTTATCCAGCCTTTCGCTAATTTTCTTTATGGCATTTGCCTCGATCTCCAAAACTCTTTTACCTATTTCTCTCACTGCTTTCCTCCTTGAACAATAGAATAAATTGAAAGGAGTTCCTTTATTAAGGAAGGAAGTTTGGAAAGGGGAAGGGAATTTGGACCATCGGATAAAGCTCTATCAGGATTTTCATGGACTTCCATGAAAACCCCATCTGCACCCACAGCAACCCCTGCTTTTGCTATGTAGGGAGCAAATCTCGAGTCTCCTCCAGACTTCTCTCCTCCAGCTCCAGGAGTCTGGACGCTGTGGGTGGCATCTATAACAACAGGAAAACCAAAATCCTTCATTATAGGAATAGATCTCATGTCGACAACAAGATTGTTGTAGCCGAAGGTTGTTCCTCTTTCAGTTATTATTACATCAATTAATTCACCCGGACCACATAATGTGGTAACTTCATCAACAATTATTGGAATTCTATCTCGAAAAGAAGGAACTGCAAGAATTGTACATTTAGAGAAAAGACAATTTTGCCATCCGCCTATTCCATGCAGGAGATAACCATCGGAATGTGTTACAACATTAGCATTGAAATTAACATCGACTTCTGTTGCACCAAGAATTGCAGCATCAACCATTGAAGCGATATTTCCTTTGCCGTGATAGTTATAACTTATAAATGGCGAAGTCATAATATGATTTGGATTTTCTCTCATCGAACGAACACCTTCGAGGTCGAAAGTTTGTCCATCTAAAATGTAATCAGTCAAACCTTCTTCGAGCAATTCGACTAAATATTTTGTAGAGCCACCGCGAACAAATCTAGCTTTAACACCTTTTGATTTCATTTTTTCTTTTAGAAAAGGAATAAAAGCAAGACTTGTTCCACCTGCACCAGCTTGAAATGAAAATCCTTCTTTAAGAATTCCTGCTGCATCCATAAATTCTGCGATGTATTCTGCTATTAAAAGTCTATCTGGACTTTTTGTAATTTCAGTAGACCCACTAACAATTTTTGATGGGTCGCCGAGAGATTCAACTTCAACAACAAAATCAACATAGTTACCCTGAATTTGCCAAGGTATGCAAGGGAAAGGAACAAGATTATCAGTT
>JBBIMS010000174.1:0-4674 GCA_037444285.1 Candidatus Aminicenantota bacterium
GAAGGAGAGCCATCCCTATCCCTATTCTCTGAAGCATCCCTGTGCTTAACTGAAAGGGGAACATTTTCACCCATTTTTCTGATTCCTCAAGCCCTGCGAGGGAAAGGGATTTGTGAATTCTTTCCTTTAAGTCCTTTTTCCCGCATTCATGAGAAAGAAGAAACTCCTCAATTTGCTTGTAAATTTTAACCGAAGGATTAAAGTAGAGATGGGGCTCCTGAATTATCATGAAGATCTCCTTCCCTCTTATCCTTCTTATTTCCCTTTCCCTCATTTCCAATAAATTTTTTCCATTGAAAAGAATTCTTCCCTTTTTAAAAAACATCTTTTCAGGAAGAACCCTTAAAATTGCTCTCAGGATAGTTGTTTTTCCTGAGCCTGTTTCCCCAACCAATCCCACCCATTCCCCCTCTTTTATCTCGAGATTTACATCTTTCAAAATTTCTTTGCCATCAAAGGAAGAAATACTAAGGTTTTCAATTCTCAGGCTCATTAAAAAGATTTCTTTGAAGGTTGATAGACTCCAAATACTTCCTTCAAGGATGAGATGATTTCTCCAAGGGTGGCATTTTTTCTTAAAGCTTCAAGGACAAAAGGGATCAGATTCTCTTTCTCCCTTGCTTTCTCCTTAAGTTTCTCCAGGGAATCTCTTACCAAATTTTCATCCCTTGACCTCTTAAACTCTGCCAACCTTCTTTTCTGATTTTCCTCAACCTCTGGCTTTACATAAATGGTCTCTGGTTTCACCTCATCCTTTTCAGTAAACATATTTACTCCCACAACAATATCCTCTTTGCTTTCTATTCTCTTTTGAGCTCTGTAGGCACTACTGGCTATCTCCTCCTGAATCCATCCACTCTCAATGGCTTTTATTGCTCCTCCAATTTTCTCAATTCTTTCAAGATAATCAAAAACCCTCTTCTCTATTTCATTTGTCAGAAACTCAACATAGTAGGAACCTCCCAGGGGATCAGCCACATAGGGGATCGATGTTTCATAGGCGATAATCTGTTGGGTTCTAAGGGCAATCTTAACGGACTTTTCCGATGGGAGAGCAAGGGCTTCATCAAGGGAGTTGGTATGAAGGGATTGGGTTCCTCCAAGAATTGCTGAAAGTGCTTGAAGAGCAACCCTTATAATATTGTTTTCGGGTTGTTGATATGTCAGAGTTGAACCTGCTGTCTGAGTATGAAACCTCAACATCCAGGATCTTGGATTTTCTGCTTTGAATCTTTCCCTCATTATCTTAGCCCATATCCTTCTCCCTGCCCTAAACTTTGCAATCTCCTCAAAAAAATTGTTGTGGGAGGAAAAGAAGAAGGATATTCGAGGAGCAAATTCATCCACACCCATTCTCTTTGAAATCTCCTCAACATAAGCTATAGCATTGGCAAATGTGAAGGCAAGCTCTTGAACTGCAGTAGCCCCTGCTTCTCTTATGTGATATCCACTTATGCTTATAAAATTCCATTGGGGAACATTTTTACAACAGAATTCCACAAGATCCCCTGTTAGCCTCATAGAAGGTTGTGGAGGAAAGATATAGGTTCCTCTTGCAATAAATTCTTTCAATATGTCATTCTGAATTGTCCCCCTCAATTTTTTCCAGTCTACTTTTCTCCTTTCTGCAATCAGAAGGAACATGGGAAGAATTACAAAGGCAGTAGCATTTATTGTCATCGAAACTGAAACCTCATCAAGGGGGATCCCATCAAAAAGAACCTCCATATCCGAAAGGGAACTGATTGAAACTCCTACCTTTCCAATCTCTCCTGAAGAAAGGGGATCGTCAGAATCAAGTCCTATCTGGGTCGGCAAATCAAAGGCTACTGAAAGACCTGTCTGTCCATGCTCAAGAAGGTATTTGTATCTTTTGTTCGACTCCTCTGCCGTTCCAAACCCTGCATACTGCCTCATTGTCCATAATTTTTCCCTGTACATCTCTCTGTGAATTCCCCTTGTAAAGGGATACTCTCCTGGAATTCCCAATTCCTTCTCAAAATCTTTCCCTTCAATGTCTTCCTTTGTGAAAAATTCCTTAATTGGAATACCCGATGATGTAAAAAACTCTTTTCCTTTTTTCATAACTGAATTATAATGTAAAATTTCTGTTTTTTACAAGAATTGCATAAAAATGAAAGGAAAGTTTTCAGATAGAAACTTTTGGAGGCAATAAATATATCCTGTTCCCCCACCTTCAATTTGATTTTTTCTCTTTATGAAGTAAACTATTTTTTCAGGAGGATAAAATGAGTAAGGAAACAAGAGAGCAATTTAAAGAGAGAATAATTAAAGAAAGTTTTGAAATAGGAAAGCAGAGTCCGTCAGCTTTTGAAAATGCCCTGAAACAATTTGATAAAGCAGCATCAATATTAAAACTAACAGAGAATCAGATAGCAATGATCAAGGAGCCAAGAAAGATCGTAGAAGTGAACTTGCCAGTTAGAATGGATGACGGCTCTATAAAAATATTCAAGGGTTATAGGGTTCAGCACAACATAGCAAGAGGTCCTGCTAAGGGTGGAGTAAGGTTTCATCCTGATGTCAACCTTGATGAAGTCAAAGCCCTTGCTTTCTGGATGACCTACAAGTGTGCAGTTGTGAATATACCTTTTGGAGGAGGCAAAGGAGGAGTGGTTGTGGACCCTTCTAAACTCTCTGAGGCAGAACTGGAAAGGCTTGCAAGGAGATACTTCGCTGATTTCATTGAATGTTTTGGACCTGACAAAGATGTTCCTGCTCCTGATGTAAATACCAATCCTCAGATAATGGGGTGGTTTATGGATACCTATTCCATGCATTACAGGGAATACATCCCAGGAGTTGTAACAGGAAAACCTCTGGAGATAGGTGGTTCTGAAGGAAGGAATGAAGCTACAGCATGGGGTATTGTATTTACCATAGAAGAGGCTTTGAAAGAGTTAAAAATGGAGATTAAAAACTCAACCTTTGCAATTCAAGGATTTGGGAATGTTGGTTCAAATACAGCAAAAATTTTACATGATATGGGTGGAAAAATAGTTGGAATTGGAGATATCTCAGGTTCTTATTTTTCAGAGGAAGGAATAGATGTCCCTCTGGCAATTGAATATGTTTCAAAGAATAGGAATCTTGAAGGTTTTGAGAAAAGAACAAATTGCAAAAAACTTGAAAACCCCCTCGAATTACTTGAGCTTAATGTTGATGTCCTTATTCCAGCTGCTCTTGAGAATCAGATTACAGAAGAAAATGCGGAAAGGATAAAGGCAAAGGTTGTTGCAGAGGGCGCAAATGGACCAACAACTGTTGAAGCTGATGAGATCCTTGACAGAAAAGGGGTAATGGTTATCCCTGATATTCTCTGTAATGCAGGAGGAGTAACAGTATCCTATTTTGAGTGGGTTCAAAATAGGACTGGCTTCTACTGGAGCTATGAGGAAGTTATAAATCAGCTCCAGAAAATAATGAAGAAGGCGTTCAAGGATGTTTATGAAGCTTCCCAATTTTTTAAATGTAATTTGAGGACAGCCGCTTTCATTGTTGCTATAAAAAGAGTTGTGAAGGCTTCAGAGATTAGAGGGCTTTATGCCTAAATTAATATTTCAGGCAAGGAGGAGATGTAGATGGATAGAATTTCAAAATCATTGAATATAAGAGTGCTTTTGCTAATTACTTTATTTACGGTATCAGGTATCTTATTCTCTTCAGAACTGGCTGAAAAGCAGAACTTGAAGATTCCCCTTTATTTTGTCAAGAATGATGGGCAGTTGAAAGATGATGTGAAATTTTACGGAATTGGGGCTAAGAACTGGATTCTTTTCAAAGAAGATGGGGTATATCTTGTATTGAGAAATGAATCATCAGAAATTTTAAGAATAGCACCTTTGAATTCAAATAAAGGATTTGAAATAAGAGGAGAGGAAAAAAATGAGGGGAAGGTCAGCTATTTCATAGGTAATAGTCCTGAAAAGTGGAAGAGGGATATTCCAACTTTCAGAAGAATCAGATATAAAGAAGTTTGGAAGGGCGTTGATATTACCTTTTATGGAAGTGGTCCAAATCTTGAATATGATATTTTAGTAAAGCCAGGAGCAGATATTTCCAAAATTTCTTTCGCAATTGAAAGGGTTAAAGAACTGGAATTATCAGAAAATGGAGAGCTTGTTTTCAAGCTCCCATCGGGCAAAATTATATATCAAAGTAAACCTTACATATACCAGGAAATAGATGGTAAGACAATAGAGGTTGAAGGCTCCTACATAATAAAAAGAGAAAATGGTAAAAAATGTTTTAGTTTTGCTTTAAAATCTTTCAACAGTTCATATCCACTGATAATAGATCCTACTCTCATCTACTCCACATATCTTGGAGGTAGCAATTATGACGCAGGATATGGAATCTCTGTAGATCCTGCAGGAAATGTATACATAATAGGGCAGACATTCTCATCCGATTTCCCTGTTTCTTCTCCACTAAAGGGGAACAAATCCGGATATTATGATGTTTTTGTAACGAAAATAAATCCAGAAGGGAATTCTATTGTTTATTCAACTTTTATTGGTGGAAGTGGATATGACTATGGTTATGCAATAAGTGTTGACTCCTCAGGAAACGCATACATAACAGGTTATACTGAATCATCAGATTTCCCCATCCAGAATCCTGCACAAAAAAATAATTCAGGAGGTCGTGATG
>JBBIMS010000175.1:0-4667 GCA_037444285.1 Candidatus Aminicenantota bacterium
AATTCCTGGTCTATCTCCAGCTGAAGGACCTTCTTTAATCTTTAAGGTTTTCCCTGTTATATTCTCAAAAATTCCAGGAGGATTAATCTTTGGAACAGCATTCTTTATTCTCCTTACAATTGCAGCAATAACATCAACAATTTCCCTCCTTGAGGTTCCAACTGCCTATTTTGTTGATGAGAAGAATTGGAAGAGATGGAAGGCTGCCCTCCTTCTGGGCTCTATTTCATTCCTTCTTGGAATTCCATCTGCCCTTTCCATGGGTGGAGTAAAATTCCTGAGCTCCCTACCCCTTTTGAGAATAGATTTTCTTTCCCTGATGGATATAATATGGGGGAATCTAAGTCTTATTATTGGCTCCCTCCTGATAGCAATTTTTGTGGGATGGAAATGGGGGGTAAAGAACGCTATCTATGAAATTGAATCTTCGGGTGAAAGATTCGCCCTTAAGGATCTCTGGGAGATTCTAATAAAGTTCATAACGCCCCTTGCAATTATCATAATCCTTTTGAACACAATTTATAATTATTTCGTAAAATAATGTTAAAAGTTCGGAAGATTTGAGGAGGAGAAATGGAAGGTTTTCTTGATTCTCTCCTTGCATTTTTCAAAGGATTAGCAGATTTCATGTGGGGAAACTGGATGATAGCTCTCCTTGTCGGAACTGGAATACTTCTTTCTTTCAGGACAGGTTTTATCCAGGTAAGAAAATTCTTTTATTCTTTAAAATTAATTTTAGAAGGTAGAGCCATGAAAAAGGAGTTCGCAGGAGGAGAAGGAGATATATCTCCCTTTGCAGCTCTCATGACAGCCCTTGCAGCAACTGTCGGGAATGGGAATATTGCTGGAGTGGCAACAGCAATTGCAACTGGAGGACCTGGGGCACCTTTCTGGATGTGGGTTGCAGGATTTTTCGGAATGGCAACAAAGTATTCTGAGTGCTTCCTTGGAGTTCTCTTCAGAAGGAAATCTCCTGATGGTTCAATGGCTGGTGGACCAATGTATTATGCAAGGGATGGGATTAAAAATCAGAGCCTTGCAAAGGTTCTTGGCGCATCCTTCGCTGTGGCAGGAGCAATAACAGCTCTAATAGGGACAGGAAACATGATGCAATCAAATTCTATGGCTCTTGCCTTTAAAAATCAATTTGGAGTCCCTTACTGGGTTTCAGGTCTTGTAATTGCTTTTCTAACAGGTCTTGTGACAATAGGAGGAATAAAAAGAATAGGGCTTACATCTGAAAGGCTTGTTCCAACAATGATTGTTCTCTATTTTCTCGGATGCTCTGTTGTAATTCTTGCCAACATAACAAAACTTCCCCAGGCAATTGCCATAATAATCCAATCCGCTTTTACTACAAAAGCTCTTGGAGGAGCCCTTGTTGGAACCACTGTGCAGAAGGCAATATCTCTGGGAGTAAGAAGGGGAGTTTTATCCAATGAGGCAGGACTTGGTTCAGCTGCAATAGCCCAGAGTGCATCAAAATCTCCTGACCCTTCCAGAAACGGGCTCCTCGGTATGACAGGCGTGTTTATTGACACTCTCTTTGTCAATACTCTTACAACTTTAACCATTGTAATTTCTGGAGTTTATGTAAAAACTGAGGCAATGGGAGTGAGTTTGAAAGAGGGGGCATTAACATCAACTGCTCTCACACAGGCAGCTTTCAACACTGTAATTCCCTACGGAGGGCTTATTGTTGCTTTATGCTCCTTCCTTTTTGGTTATACAACTCTTCTTGGATGGTCATACTATGGAGAAAAATGCTCTGAATATATTCTTGGATTCAAAGCTATAAAACCTTATAGATGGGCATTTGTTATACTTGTTTTTATCGGTTCCCTCATGCAGGGAAAACATATAAACATTGTATGGTATATTGGAGACTCTGCAAATGCATTTATGGCAATCCCAAATTTAATTGCACTTCTTGCCCTGAACTCTTTTATCAAAAAAATTACTTATGAGACATTTTATTCAAAGAAATGAAAGAAGAAAGATTTTCTAAATTAGGATTCATTCTCTCGGGCCTTGGAATGGCAATCGGGACAGGGAACATATGGAGATTTCCGAGAGTTATAACACAGAATGGAGGAGGAGCTTTCATTATTCCCTGGCTTATTTTTCTTTTCATTTGGTGTCTACCCCTCATGATTATAGAAATATCAATAGGAAGGAGTTTCAGAAAAGGTGTTCTCAGTTCCTTTAAAGAGGGAATGGGGGAGAGATTTACATGGCTCGGAGCTTTTGTAGCATGGGTCTCAACAGCAATACTTTTCTATTACTCAGTGGTTGTAGGGTGGTGCTTAAGATACATAATTGCAACCCTCCTAAACTATAAGGAGCTCCAAAGGGCAGAAAATTTCTGGCTTTCCTTCACATCGGGTTATCAACCTCTGCTCTTCAATGCCCTTTCCCTTCTAATAGGTGGTCTTGTAATAATTGCTGGAGTATCCTCAGGCATTGAGAAAGTAAATAAGATTTTAATCCCATCCCTTTTTCTAATTCTAATTGGTGGGGTTATAAGGAGTTTCACTCTTCCAGGAGCAATAAAAGGTTTTGATTTTCTTTTCTCACCAAATTTTTCCCTCCTCAAAGACTACAATGTCTGGCTCAATGCTCTAAGCCAGGCAGCATGGTCAACAGGTGCTGGATGGGGATTGATTCTAACATATGCAGTTTATATGAGTAAAAGGGAAGATACAGTTTTTACTTCAACAACAATTGTCTTCGGAGATTACTCAGCCTCTCTTCTTGCGGGTATGACAGTTGTCCCTACCCTTTTTTATGCTCTTGGCTTGAATGAAAGAGCCCTTTCAGAAATTCTAAAAACTTCAAATCAGGGTTTAACCTTTATCTCTGTTCCCTCCCTTTTCCAGAAATTACCAATGGGTCAGATTGCCCTTCTGATCTTCTTTGTCGCCCTTTTTTTCGCTGCCTTCACATCTCTACTTTCCCTGATAGAGCTTCCCACAAGGATTTTAATGGATGCAGGACTTACAAGGAAGAAAGCTGTTATTTTTGTTCTAATTGTTTCGTTCTTTATGGGAGCTCCTTCTGCTATATCAATGAAATTCTTCAACAACCAGGACTGGACATGGGGGCTTGCTCTAATGGTTTCGGGATTTTTCTTTTCCCTTTTTGTGAATAAATTTGGAGTAGAGAGGTTCAGAAAGGAAATGGTCGAGCGAGATTCGAAAGTCAGAATAGGGAAATTTTTTGACATAACAGTAAAATACTTGATACCTCTTGAGTTTGTTGTCCTTCTCATCTGGTGGTTCTATCAAAGTATCAAATGGGAAAAATGGAGTAGAATTTTTGGGGAGTATAGCCTTCTCTCAGTTGTTCTCCAGTGGGTAATTGTTGGAGGGATCTTTCTTCTATTTAATAAAAAACTTTCTGCTAAGGTAGCAAAATGAGTAAAACAGGAATAATCTTTTTAATCATAACTCTTGCAATATGCTTTGGGGGTTTTATCTTTTCAATTTATTTCTCAATGAAGACAAATATCGAGGGGAAATTTGAAGAAAAAGAAAGATTCGGAAAAGAGGATTGAAAATATTTTCAGGGAAAGAGGGTTAAGTCTGAGAAAGAGGGTTTCCCTTAAAAGATACAATTCTTTTAAAGTAGGGGGGAAGGCAAAATATTTTTTAACAGTTAGAAAAATTGAAAAGTTAGTGGAGGTTGTAAGACTTGCAAGGGAGCTAAAAATTAGATTTGTCTTAATTGGTGGTGGAACAAACATACTTTTCGACAGCAAAGGATTTGATGGTCTTGTAATAAGAAACAAATGTGAAGGAATTAAAATAAGAAAAGGTGGATTTGTTGAAGCTCTTTCAGGAACATCCCTGAAAAAATTGATTAAAAAATGTGCGTTGCATTCCCTTAAAGGTTTTGAAAACCTTTACGGAATACCTGGAACAGTTGGAGGAGCAATATATGGAAATGCTGGAGCTTATGGAAATTCTATTTCAGACTTTATAGAAGAGGTTGAGGTCCTGGATTTAAATGGAGAGAGGAAGATCCTGAAGAGGGGGGAAATCAAGTTTGGATACAGGGATTCTCAGTTCAAAAGGAATGGAGACATAATTTTAAGGTCAAAATTCAGACTGAAGAAGGGAAAAAAGAAAGAAGTTATTGCAAAGATTCAGGAGGTTTGGAAGAAAAGGAGGGAAAAGATTCCTCCATTTCCATGTGCAGGAAGTTTCTTCAAAAACATTTTAAAAGAAGATGGGACAAAAATTCCTGCAGGAGAACTTATTGAAAAAGCAGGACTTAAGGGATTTAGAATTGGAAATGCATGCGTCTGGAGGGAGCATGCAAACTTTATAATAAATCTTGGAAGGGCAAATTCCTCCCAAATCCTTTCCCTTGCTGAAAAAATCAAGTCAGAAGTAAAGGAGAAATTTGGATTTGAGCTGGAGGAGGAGGTTGTCTTTATACCTGAAAGTGGATTTTAAATGCCATCACCTGTTGGGCATACCCTCTTTACTCTTTCAGTGATGAGAATTTCTGGCAAAGAAATTTTTAAAAACAAGTTTTTATTTTTACTCGGTTTATTTTTTGGACTCTTCCCCGACATAGACCTCGCTCTAATAATAATTTTTGGATTCAAGGAAGGAGGAAAATATCATCAACTCTACACCCATTCTTTCTTTTTTGTAATA
>JBBIMS010000176.1:0-4378 GCA_037444285.1 Candidatus Aminicenantota bacterium
AACCATTGTTCCCTGTGGTATTATCTGGATCAGACACCACAAACCGATTATTCTATCCAGGGTTTTTTCTCCTTTGTTTTTTAAACTGTGGACAAAATCTATTCCTAGGAATTTCAAATCAGAATTTTTGAACTCAGGGTCTTTTTCAAGAGGGTTTTGAGCAAAGCTCATCTCCCTTGTCAACTCAAGATTGTAATCCTCTTTCTCATCATTGGAAATTGCTCTAAAGGAATTCTTGAGACTTATGAATTGGTTATTCTCGTATGAGATTACTTTATAATTTCCTGGATCGAGCATTGAAAAGTCTCTGTTCCCACTCCAGTCAGGTTTGAATATAAAACCTTTCTCTCCTCCTTCAGGTGATATCCATGTTCTTTGCCCACCCTGTCCCTTTTTAAGGTCTGGATGAGTCCAGAAAAAATTCTCTCCATCAATAAAAGCTCCTATTATCCTCGCTCCAAAGGATGGAACTACTATGAATCCATTCCCCTTTTCTTTTTCGAAGAGATAGAACTCTATATTCTCTTTCTTTAATGTGTCAATCATTTTATCCATCTTCCACCATCCTTCCTCGATATTTTGAGCCGATAGGTAAAAAGTAAAAATAAAGGGAAATAAAAAAATTTTGGATAGAGATTTCATTGAAGATACCTCCAAAAAAACATTTTCCTATCTTCCTAAATAAATATATTTTCTCCCACCAATGTTGTCAATGGTAACTTCCTTTTACTTTTTCCATTTAAAATTATATACTTTGGAATGGAGGTTTAAATGAAAAAATATTTTCTTCTGTTTCTGCTCCCTCTTCTTTTATTGCTTAATTGCAGTAAGACAGAAACATCTAAATCTTTCTTAATAACTGTTGAAGACTCTTTATTTGCAAGAACTGGTGCAGATGGAAATCTTGTAAGAGAGGACAATGCTGTTTTCAAAAGAGGGGAGGTAGTTAATCTTGTTCTTTTGAATGTCGGAAAGTTTAAAAAAGGTGAGGATGGAAAACACTGGTTCGATATTGATATGGAAGTTATAGGTCCTAAAGGTGATGTCATTCTTTCAAGGCAGGGACTACTTGGCGAGAATGGGCATGTTCTTTTACCAAATGATACTGCGAAATCTCCCTATGGAATCTTCTCAACAACTGAGGAGCTTGAGCCGGGAGTTTACAAGATGAAGCTTACAATCTACGACAGAATTGGAAAGGGAAAAGCAACTGTAACAAAATCCTTTACCCTTGAATAGTATCCCATATTTAAGATTCTGAACTCTCCTTTCATCTAAGGATCATTAATTTAATCGCTCTCTTTATCTGGAAAAGAAATTTTATTATGGAAAAGCTATGCGATTTTCTCTTTTTTCTCTCTCCTTTGCTCAAAGAGGCTATAAATAACAGGAATGACAACAAGAGTGATTAATGTGGAACTTGTAAGACCACCAATAACTGCCCTCGCAAGGGGTGTTCTAACTTCACTACCTTCTCCTAAGCCAAGGGCTAAAGGAATCATTGCAATTATTGTTGTAAGAGCAGTCATAAGGATTGGACGAAGTCTCCTTCTGCCTGCTTCCTTTATTGCCTCCATTAGTTCCATTCCATCTCTTCTTCTCAATAAGTTTGTATAATCTACAAGGAGAATTGCATTGTTGACAACAATCCCTCCCAGCATTATCAGACCTATGTATGTCTGCATATTCAGAGTTGTGTCAGTGAGAATTAGAATTATAACAACTCCAATTATAGCAAGGGGAACAGAGAACATTACAATAAAGGGATCTCGAAGAGATTCATAAAGCATAGCCATTACCATATAGACAAGGAAAAGAGCAAGCAGGATACTTATCATCAACTCTCGATTGGCTTTTTGCTGTTCTTCATAATCACCAGTGAAATTTATTGTAAAATCCCTTGGAACCGGGATAGTCTTGAGGGCACGACGGGCATCAGCAATAACAGAACCAAGGTCTCTACCAGCTATTTCAGCTGATACATTTATTATCCTTTCCCTATCCCTCCTCTCTATTTGCTGGGGTCCTCTCTGAGGTCTTACTTCAACAACATTCCTTAAACTTATTTGTTGCCCCTCTGAGTTGGTTATAGTAAGATCCAGAAGGTCATTTACATCAAGTTTTTCAGAGTCTTTCACTTTAACAAGGATTCTATACTCCCTCCCCCCTTCTCTGAATTGGCTTGCCTGGGAACCCATAAGAATTGTCTGGATGAAACTTGCTATCTGATTTACTGAAAGTTTCATGTCTGAGGCTCTTTCCCTATTAATAACAAGATGTTGTTCAGGAGCACCCTCGAGTCTGCTAATTCTTACATCAGTAACACCTCTTATGTTCTCAACCACTCTTCTCACTTGCTCAGCAAGGCTTTGGGCTACCTCAAGATCGTATCCACGAATTTCAATCTGCAATCTCTCCTGCCCACCACCACCCCTCATACCGAACATCATCTGTCCACCTGAAGCCCTTACTCTTATTATTGCTCCTGGGATTCCAGAAAGCTTTCTGCTGAGGTCGGCAGCAATTTCCATACTTGACCTTTTCCTCTTTGAGCTCGGAACTAACTTTAATCTAATATTTCCCTGATTTGCTCCTCCTCGCCAACCACCAGTTCCAGCACTCTCCTCAATGGTCTCAATTTCAGGGACGAGATTCTTAACAATTGCAGAAACTTCCTTTAATTTCTGATCCATTACCGATAGTCTTGTTCCAACTTCCATCTCAACTGTTATTGAAACCTCCCCCTCATCAGTCTGGGGCATGTATTCACGACCTACATATCGAAGAAGGAATATGCTTATTGCCAGGAGGATAGCAGTTATTAGTATTACCTGAAATCTGTGCCTTAGAGAATAATCAAGAAGTTTTTTATATGAATTCTCTATGCTTGAAAAGATCTGCTTTGCTTTAACTGCAAGACGGGAGCCTGGATTCTGTCCTCCTGTTTTATCATCTTTAATAATTTTAGTTGAAAGCATTGGAACAAGAGTGAGAGCAACTATTAAAGAACAGGCAAGGGAAAAGGCAACCACATATGCAAGTTGCTTGAACATTATCCCAGCTGCTCCCCTTATAAATAGCATTGGCATAAAAACAATCATTGTAGTGATTGTGCTGGCTATAATTGCAGAGGTGACCTCTCTTGTCCCTTCAACCCCTGCCTTCATTATCGGCATACCACTCTCCCTCAATCGGTATATGTTCTCAAGAACTACTATTGAACTGTCCACCATCATTCCTATTCCTAAGGCGAGACCTCCAAGACTCATTACATTTAGAGTGAATCCATTGAAATAAATTAGAATAAAGGTGGCTATTACGGAAATTGGAATTGAAATAGCAATTACAAGTGTGCTTCTTATGCTAACAAGGAAAAATAGCAAGACAAAGATGGCAAGTAAACCTCCATAGAGGGCTGATGAACCCACATTGTTTATTGCATCCCTTATATATTTGGCACTATCCCTTATCGGAATAAACTTGAACTGGGGATAATCCTCTTCAAGTCTTTTAAGCTCTTTGTAGACACCTTCAACAACCTTAACAGTATTCTGCCCTGATTGCTTGTAAATTACCATCCTGACTCCTGGAAGGTCGTTTATCCTTGCTATCCTCGTAATCCTTCTGTAAGTATCCTCAACGCTGGCAATATCCTTTATCCTTATCGCAGCTCCTTCCCTTATTGCTACAATTGTATCTTTGATCTGCTCAATACTGGTATAGACCCCGGGAATACGAATAACTATTTCGTAGTTCCCCTTCTCTATCGTCCCTGCTGGAAGATCTATATTCTCCTGACGGATTTTGCTAATTATGAGATCAAGAGGTAAACCGAGAGCCTTGACCTTTTCAGGGAAAAGATTGACCTGAATCTCCCTCTCATAACCTCCCCATATATCAACAGAGGCAACTCCTGGGACCCTCTCTATTCGATATGAAATTTGTTCATCAATAATTTTTCTTACCTGAATTGGGTCAAGTTCACTAAGTATCCCTATCATGAGAACTGGCATCTGAGCTGGGTCAAATTTCCTGAGGGTCGGTCTTTGAACCTCCTCAGGGAATCGAGAAATTATTCTGTCAATTCTTTCCCTTATATCATTGGAGGCTTCATCAAGATTTGTTCCCCAGTAAAACATCACCCTTACAACACTGGAACCCTGAGATGAAACTGAAAATATTTCTTCAACACCAGGAACAGAGCTCAATGCCTCCTCGATGGGTCGAGTTATTATCTGTTCAATTTCAGCTGGTGAGGTGTTCGGGTAAGAGGTGAAAACATTAAGGGTAGGATAAGTTATATCAGGCATAAGGTCAATGGGCAATCTGCTCAAAGAGATGAAACCGAGAACTATCACTACAAGAGCAAGCATTGTTA
>JBBIMS010000176.1:4395-4645 GCA_037444285.1 Candidatus Aminicenantota bacterium
AACTCAGAAATATTCATTGTCTCCTCCTTCTTTGGTCAGGAAATTTTCCCGTTTTCTGGGATGCTTCCTCCCTTTTTTCAGGAAGGATAACTCCCATGCCATCCTGAAGTAAGTGCTGACCAAGTATGACCACAGATCCAGATATATCTGAAGGCTCAAGGATTTCTGCCCTTTCCCCCTCTATTATTCCAATTTTAACAGGTTTAAAAATTGCTTTCTTGTTTTCTTTATCTACAATAAAGATGCCCTG
>JBBIMS010000177.1:0-4642 GCA_037444285.1 Candidatus Aminicenantota bacterium
AAGTGAGGCTTCGTCCTCTCAAATTTTGGTTTCGCCATTTTACCATTCCTCCTTTATGCAAGGTTCAAAGCCCACGACCAGATTTGAACTGGTGACCCCGTCCTTACCAAGGACGTGCTCTACCACCTGAGCTACGTGGGCATAAAAATTTCGCTTCATAAAATCTATTCTGGAGCGGGAAACGGGACTCGAACCCGCGACATTCAGCTTGGAAGGCTGACGCTCTACCAACTGAGCTATTCCCGCTCAATAATAATCTCTCTTGAAATATCATCAATGGGCAGGGAAGGATTCGAACCTCCGAAGCCTTGCGGCAGCGGGTTTACAGCCCGCCCCATTTGACCACTCTGGAACCTGCCCAAATAAATTCCTATTCTTATGGAGCTGGCGATAGGAGTCGAACCTACAACCCGCTGATTACAAATCAGCTGCTCTTCCATTGAGCTACGCCAGCTTTTTAATTTTTGAAACATTCCAAAATATATAATATAATCCATTACTCCTTTCTTGTCAAGAGATTGAATGGGTCGCAAGTATTGTGGCTGACCTAACCCCGATTCCATTATTCATAATTATTCACAAATCATTGTCCTTATAAAATCTTATGTATGAGCCAGTCATTAAAAACGAGAATTGCCAATTTTTATTGCATTCCATCAATTCTAAGGAAATAAAAAGCCCTCTTTCAAATCTTTTCTTTGGTGATTTCTTCTAATGATTTCCTTATTATCTTTATTCCCTCGTCAACCTCTTCTTTGCTAATTATAAGAGAGGGTCTGAATCTTATTGCTCTTTCTCCTGATTTTAAACAAAGGGCTCCATTTTCGAAAATTTTTCTGTGAAGTTTGTTTCTGATTTCAGGAGTTGGACAATCAAAGGCAATCATAAGACCTCTTCCCCTAACATTGCTCACAAGCTCTGGCATCTCATCTTGTATCTCCTCAAGCTTCTTCAGAAAGTATTTACCCACTATATCAGCATTTTCATCAAGTTTCTCTTCTTTTATTATTTCAAGATATTTAGCTCCTCTAACCATATCTGTTAGATTTCCTCCCCATGTGGAGTTAATCCTACCAGGAGTGTGAAAAACATTGTCCTCAACCTCATCTATTTTTTTAGAAGATACGAAGCCCCCAACCTGGATTTTTTTCCCAAAGCAGAGCATGTCAGGTTTAACATCAAAATGCTGGAATGCCCACATCTTTCCTGTAAGTCCTACGCCTGTCTGAACCTCATCAAAAATCAACATACAATCGTTTTCATCAGCCAGAACCCTTAACTTTTGCAAAAACTCTCCTCTGAAATGGTTATCGCCACCCTCACCCTGAATTGGTTCTATTATAATTGCAGCAATATCGTCCTTATGCTCTTTAAAGGCACTCTTTATCTCATTTACAGCTTGCTCCTCAAGTTTTATTACTTCTTCAAGATTTTTCTCATTCAAAGGAAATTTTATCTTTGGATTGGTAACCCTTGGCCAGTTAAATTTTGGGTAAAGTCCAGTTTTTACAGGATCTGTATTTGTAAGGGACATTGTGTATCCGGTCCTTCCATGGAAGCACTCCCTAAAATGAAGGACCTTTGTCCCACGCTCTTCTTTGTATCCCTTTTTGAAATTCTTCTTTATCTTCCAGTCAAAGGATGCTTTTAGAGCGTTCTCAATGCCAAGAGCTCCTCCCTCAATAAGGAACATATAGGGGAGGGAATCATCTCCTGCAATTCTGTAAAAGGTGTCAACAAACTCAGCCATCTCTATGGTTATGATATCTGAGTTGGAAGGCTTATGGAGAGCAACCCTGGCAATCTTTTTCACGAAGCTTTCTTCAGTTATTTTTGGGTGATTGTAGCCAACAGGATTTGATGCAAAAAATGAGAAAAGGTCGAGGTATTTTTTACCATATTTTGAGTCGTATGCCCAAACTCCATGACTCCTTTCAAGGTCGAGGACAAGATCGAAGTGATCAATTAACATATGAGAACCTACAATTTCAAAAGCCTTCTGAGGTGAAAATTTATTCATGTTTGTTCCTCCTTATCATTTTTTTCTGGGGAAAGGGGAAGAGAGATTGTCTCTTTTGAAGTGGAAAGGACAATGTAAGTCCTTGTCTGCCTCACTCCCTCAATGGAATTCAAAACATTTATTACAAAATTCTCAAGACTTTCAATATTTGAAACTCTTACTTTGAGGTGGAAGCTGAAATCTCCAGTAATTCTATGACACTCCTGAACCTCCTCATGCTCATTCATAATCTCCATAAATCTTTCTTCATACTTTGGATGCTCCACAAAAACATCAATGAAAGCTGTTATGTTAACATTTAATTTTTTTGAATCAAGGACAGCTGTGTATCCTTTTATAGCTCCACTCCTTTCAAGCTTCTTAATCCTCTCATTTACTGCAGCAAGGGAAAGATTAACAGCTGATGCAATCTCAGCCTGAGGAATCTTTGCGTTTTCCTGGAGCATTTTCAAGATTTTAATATCAATATTATCAAAAACATTCTTCATGATTAAAAAAAATACACCATTTTAATCTTTTTGTCAAATTTTTTTTGGATAAAAAAGGGTAAATTTTATTTTTATCTGGTTTTTAACCAGAAAGCCCACAGATCTAAAAGTTGATGTAAAATATCCTTGTAACTTCATGAGATCTTTATCCTGATTTGTCCTTTTAAAGATAATAAAGTAAAATATTTCTAATGAGTATAAAAGAGAACATTGAAAGGATAAGAGAAAATATTGAAAAGGCTTGTATAAAATCGGGAAGAAAGCCTGAATCTGTAAAGATTCTTGGTGCTACAAAGGATGTTTCACCATCAAAAATCAGGGAAGCCTTCTCCTGTGGAGTAAAACTTTTTGGAGAAAATAGAGTTCAGGAAGCTATCGGTAAAATATCTGAACTGAGGGATCTTGATATTGAGTGGCATATGATTGGAAACTTACAGAGGAACAAGGTCAAAAAAGCTCTTGAAGTTTTCCATGTCATTGAATCTGTCTCATCGTTAAAGCTTGCAGAGGAGATTAACAAGGAGGCTGGAAAAAGAAACATCACTGCTAAAGGTTTTATTGAGGTTAACATTGGTGGGGAGGCTTCCAAATCAGGTTTTTCAGAGGAGGAACTCATGCATTCCCTTGAAATTCTCTCAACTCTTCCAGCCCTTGAAATTTTTGGTCTAATGACAATCCCTCCTTTCTCCCCTAATCCAGAGGATTCAAGAAAGTATTTTGCCAGGTTAAGAGAAATCGCAGAAAAGATAAATTCTTTTAAAACAGGAATTTTTATAAAGGAGCTCTCAATAGGGATGAGCTCCGATTATATTGTAGCTGTTGAGGAAGGTTCAACAATAGTTAGAATAGGAACAGCAATATTTGGAGAGAGAATTAAATGCTCAAAATAGTTGCTTTTAATCTTCTCATAGCTTCTGCCAGGATAATAAATGTATCCCTTACTTTGTATATGTGGATCATCATTGTCAGAGCCCTAATTTCATGGTTCAGCCCTGACCCAAGGAACAGATTTGTAATAATACTTTACAAACTAACAGAGCCTGTCCTCAAACCAATAAGAAGGATAATCCCTCCATCACAATTGGGAGGGCTTGACATCTCGCCTTTTATAATGATTTTGGTTATAATTTTTATGAATAATTTTCTTGTTGGCTCTTTAATTGGGATTGCCAGCAAGATGAAATGAGGTGAAAAATGAAAGTAACACCGGCAGACATAAGAAACGCAAATTTTAAGAAGAAGGTAAAAGGTTTCGATCCTGAAGAGGTAAGGATATTCCTGACAATGGTCTCAGAAGAGATGGAAAATATTCTTAAAGAGAATGCAAGACTATTATCTGAAAATCAGGAACTTAAAGCCCAGCTCAGTGATGTTCAGGAGAAGGAAAGAATGTTAAAGGAAATAATGCTTTCAACCCAGAAATTTGTCGAATCCCTCAAGGAAAATGCAAGGAGGGAGGCGAGAATAATAGTGAAAGATGCTGAATTGAGGGCAGAAGAGATTTTAGGAAGTGCCCAGAGACAACTGAAAAAGATTAATGATGAGATAACCCATTTGAAAATCCAGAGGAAGGAGGTGGAAGAGAAGATTTTAGCCCTGATTTCTGCTCTGAAAGAGACCATCTCCCTCTTCAAGGAAAAGAAGGAAGAGGAGGAAGAGAGGATAGCTCCCCTTTTCAAGGAGGAGTAATGAAAGAAACCTTTTCCATGTGGGATAATACCCGCATGATTGTTCTCACTGCAATAACAGCAGCTGTTTATGCAGCGATTATGGTGCCCTTCAAAGGGTTCCAGATAATTCCTGGTTTTACAGAGGTTAGACCAGGAGCAGCAATACCAGTTACATTTGGAGTTCTATTTGGGCCTGCTGGTGCATGGGGCTCAGCCATAGGAAATTTAATTGGTGACTTGATCGGCGGAATGTTTTCCCTTGCTTCAATCCCTGGTTTTATAGGAAATTTCTTTTTTGCCCTTGTTGCTTACAAACTATGGGGTCATTTCAAGGTTGCAATTGGAGAGAAGAGGGGGTTTTTCAGAAACAGGAAAAGGATCGTAATGATCTTATTCATTTCCCTTTTTTCTTCCCTTGCTGTATCTTTCATAATTGGTGAGGGAGGAATGATGCTTGGTCTTTT
>JBBIMS010000178.1:0-4610 GCA_037444285.1 Candidatus Aminicenantota bacterium
ATATCAAAAGAATTAAATTTGCCTATTGAGTCAATAACTTTTGAAAGGGAAGAGCTTGAGGAGCCTCTTTATAAAATCAAGATCCTAGGGAAAGAAGGATTTACTCTTGAAGAGTCCTTTTCTCCCTTCACATCCAAAAGACTCTATCTTGAAAAATTTCCATCATGGGGTGAAGTGACAGTGACAGATGGTGGGATTATTATAGAAGAGGATGGGAAGGAAATTTTTAGAAAAACTATAAAGACCGACCTTTATCAATTCTGGGATTTTTACCAGAAAGAGGTTCTTGAAAAGCTGCACGATCACATAATGAAGAAGACAGGAGGCAAACCAACCATTGAAAAACAACCATTTTTCCACACATTAAAGGTAGACCTTTTTGCATCAGAACCTGATTATAGGCTCGGAATCGATGAGGAAATGATCACATCCCTTGAATCTATCCATGATGAAATTTACTTCGACACCCTTGATTTCTTGGAAGGAGCTCTCCAAAAAGAAAAATTAATCCTCGATGAAAAAGAAATTCAAAAAAGATTCAACGCTCCTGGGAAAATTTTTCCAGTAATACATCCTTCAGTTCCGGGAAAGCCTGCCAAAGTAAAAATAACCCTCACTGATTATCCAAGCTCAAAACCAAAGATTCATTTTCACTGGAAGGACTTGAAGGGAATTGAGGGGGAAGAGGAGATAATTTTCCAACCCCTTTCAGTCGAATTTTGTAAAGCGAAAGGAATAAAGGTCAGGCAAGAAAAAGTTTCATCAATTGAAATCTATTTAAAATTCTCAAAGGATGAAAATGCAGTTGCCTTCGATATGATCGAATCCTTAGAGGAATTGAGGAAGAAGGGGTTTTTCCAAGACTTTCTATCTTCAAATTATCTCGAAGAAATAAATTTCAATTTTCAATTTGAATCCTTCCAATCATCAAATTCACTAAAAATCTTTCCATCGAAAGAAAAGAAGCCTGATGATTACAAGGCAGATTTAATAAAATTTGACCATGTTATATCCTCTAAGGAAGCATCTCAGATCTGCGAAATCCTTGGAACACTTCCTGAAATCTATACCTACAAGCTCTGGAAATCCTATGAAGGAAGGGACATTCCAGTTATGGAAATTTCCCTTCCCTCACCATCTCTTGTAATCTCAAAAAACAAATTGATCCAGAGGAAACCAACAATTCTATTTACAGGACGACAGCACGGAAATGAGGTCTCATCTACAAGCTATCTTTTAAAATTAGCAGAACTCCTTGCCAAAGATAAAGATTGGAGGGAATATTTGAAAAAAATCAATGTTGTAATTCATCCCATGGAAAACCCTGATGGAGCTGATCTTGCCTACGAACTCCAGAAAATCACCCCCCATTTCTGCCTCCATGCAGGAAGATACACATCCCTTGGAGCAGATGTAAGCACTCAAATAAGAAATCCAGAGACAGTTTTAACAGAAGCTCTTTTCAGAAATTTCCTTTACGATAGATGGAAACCGGACATCTATCTAAACCTTCACGGATACCCATCCCACGAATGGGTTCAGCAATTTTCAGGTTATACTCCATATCTCTTTAGGCAATACTGGATTCCGAGGGGATGGTATGCCTTTATTACTCATCTTGAGCATCCTGGATATCCCTTCCACAGCGAAGCATCAAAGGTTCTTCTTGAGTATATAAACAGAGAACTCAACAACATACCAGATATTTCAATAAACAAAAATCAGTACAAAAGATATTTCAGATGGGCGGAAAGGTGGCAACCCCACATTCATTTCCTCGAAATGCACAAAGAGACAAACCTTTACTTTGATAGAAGAAGCTCAAGAGCTTCAAAACCTTCTTCGAGAAGAGATTTGACCTTGTGGGAAGCAGTCACTGAGGCAATGGATGAGACTGCCCAAAATGGATGGCTGAATTTTGTTTGCCTTCAGGGGCTTTCTTTTGTCAAAGCCCACCTCGATTTTCTAAAGGATTCTGAAATTCTCTACCACAGGGAGGAAGAGGAGGAAAGCCCTGGTAAGATCTCAATAACAACAATCAGAATAAGACCAGTAAGGGCAAAAAGCTATTGAATCTATTTCTTCTCAAGAAGTATGAGTCTATTCTTTGCTATTCCGAGGGAATCAATTACATTCTTGAACTCTTCATACTCTTCAGGAGATATTTTCCTTTTTGTAAAAACAAATTTCTTCCTCACCACTATTTCTGACTTTTCTTTATCAAAGGATACTGAGAAGTAAAATTCTCCAAAATCCTTTTTAACATCAACTCCCTCGGGAAGATAAATTGGCTCGAAACCTTCAGGAACTATGAGTTTTATTTCACTGGAAATTTCAGATACATCAGGTATAAGGAAGGGGTAACTCCTTTTAGAAAGTCTTGGAGCTGCTGGAAGACCTGCAAATGAATATGGTGTTCCTAGAATATTCAAGAGCATAACATTTCCCTGATACAATGCAAACTTTTCAGCAAAGAACTCCTGAGAGACTGATACTTTCTCAAAAATATCCTTTAAATTACTCAAATGAAAGCCGATGCTTTTACCTTCCTCAAACAATCTATTCACGGATTCCTCGAAAAATATCTCCAGTTCTTTACCCGTTTTATCCTTCAGCTCCTTTCTCGCCATTCTGTCAAATAATCCTGATAGCTCAAGGGAAATTCTCCCATTTAAATTACCCTTTTTATCAATCTTTCCAAAAATCTCACTCTTTGAAATACTTCTTTCCTCTTTTAAGCAATGGATTCTAACAAATTCAGTGCCATCAGGCTTCACAAGAATGCCATCTGAATCCTTCCCCTCTAAAAAGTACCCGAAATGGGAGCTATTAGAAAAAGGACTCAAAAATATATAATCATCACCGTCTGGTATTGCCACAAGAACAGCGTTGAACTGTTTCATTGTGGGAACATCCTTAACTATTGGAATTCTATCTTTATTGGCAAGAACAGGAAAAGAGTCAATTCCTGCAATTTTCAACATTGAAACAAGAAGAGCTGATTTATCCTTCCAGTCTCCATACCTATTCTGTAGAACCTTTTCTGCGCTGTGGACATCGTAACCTCCCTGACCAAAATCAAGCTCAACATTTCTAATATCCTTAACAACAAAGTTAAAGATCTTCTTTATCTTCTCCTGAAATCCTTTTTCATTCTTGATCAGCTCCTCAGTAAATTTCTCTAAATATTTAGTGGGCTTTATGGCTTCAAAGAAGGACTTAGAGAATTGTGAAACTGCCTCAAGCCAGTCTCTGTGAGTGCTAAAGAGAATCCTCGATGAAATCTCACTTTCTGGGGGCATAAACTCCTCTGGTTTTATCTGGGGAGAGTCATTGACAGTAATTGTGTAGATTTTCGAATTCTCCTTAAAATCTTCCTTTAAATCCAAATTCAAATTTATAATTTTATATTTCAAATCTTTCCCTCTTGGAATTTCAATCCTGAGCTCCTTTTTGACAATTGGCTCATCAGTCTGAAAATAAACAATTCCATCAATATTATCATCATTTTCCATCCCCTCTTTCTTATAACTGATAACAAGACATTTTAAGGGTTCTACTGCAGGAAAGGATACAACTCTGTGGACAAGGTTTGAATAAATTTCGGCATCGGAAAGGTTGGGAGGAGTGACATCATTTATAGCTCCTTTCTCAACCTCAACATAGGAAAGGTCAGATTTGTAAGTTCTTCCCATTATTAAGTCAACCTTTTCTTTATCCTTATCAAAAGGAATTCTAAAATCGCTAAATTTCTCCCTTCCATGAACATTGAAAATTTTCAAAACCCATAAATTCTCCTCTATCCTTTTTCCTTCAGAATCCAGCTTGAAATTTTGAAAGAAATAGAGAACTGCTCCATTGGCATCAGGATATTTTCCGCTCGACGGAGAATTTTTTATAATCTCCTCAACGCTTTGATAGGCAAAAATTTGGAAAGAAACTATTAATACAAATAAAATTAATCGATTAATTTTTTTCACTTCTACCTCCGAATTTATTTCTTCTCAAGGATTACCATGGATCTATGAAATCTTCTTAATGCCTTAGATACTTCTCTCAAACCTTTGTATTCCTCAGGAGATATCTTTGATTTTTCAACTCTGAAATCACATTTAAAGATAACCTTTTTCCCATTCTTTTGAGTTTCTATTTTCAAAGTCACAGGTCCTTTCATCATATTTACTGGATCTGGAATAGCTTTTATCAAAAACTCTTCTGGGAAGGTGATCTCCTCCTCAATTCTACTTCCAAAGGAAGAAACAAAATTAATGGGATATTTTCTCTCATCCAGATTTGTTAGACTTTTAATAATTCCGATCAACATTAAATCAAAGGAACAGGAGGAAAGGGGAATTGATAAAAGTCTGAATTTCTCTACATAATCCTTTGTTCTAAAATTGAACTCAACTTCATAGGGTTTAGAAAGGTCTGTAAAATCAGAGGATTTAACATTTTCAACCTTTGTTCCCGGAGAAAGAAACTGGGAGAGCTGTTGCCAGACCATGGAGAACTGGAAAGACGGGACTTGTTTAGCAACACTCCTCAAAAGATAATCATAAAACCCTTTCCCTGATATTTTTACCTTTCCTTCAATGCTTCCATCAGAATTT
>JBBIMS010000179.1:0-4577 GCA_037444285.1 Candidatus Aminicenantota bacterium
TCCTGAAACATTTTTGTCTGAGATTGATAAAAAACCCGAAGATATGAGGGAAAAATCTGTGGCTACTTTCTGGAGTTTTGATGTTCAGAGATTCACTATAACAAAGGAAGGGAAGGAATATGTTTTCGAGAAGGACAAGCAAGATAAATGGGAGATGAAGAAACCAGAAAAGAAAGAGATTGATGGAACAAAGATCAATGATTTCTTAAGAAAGATTGAAGATCTTGAGGCAAAAGAATTCATTGATAATCCAAAGTCATTGAAGGATTACGGACTTGATAAGCCCAATTTAAATTTCAAAATAGAGACAAAGGAAAGGGGAAAGGAGAAGACAATTGAAATAATATGTGGAAAGGAAGAGAATGAAAAGGTTTGTTTAATGAATAAAAGACTCAATTATATATTTGTTGTGGAAAGTTCATTTCTAAAGGAGATTCCAAAAGACTTTGAAGAGTGGAAGAAAAAATAGGTATATGGCAAAAAATTTAAAATATTCACTGAGCTTTTTATTTACTCTTCTATTTCTCCCCTTAATTTTCCATTCATGATAAGTCCGATACTTAAATATAAAGATAGAAGGGAAGAACCGCCATAGCTAAGGAAGGGGAGGGGAATCCCTATAACAGGGAAGAACCCGAGAACCATGGATACATTCAGCAAAAACTGGAAAAATATAATAGAAAAAATTAAGAAAACAAATATTAAAAGGCTTCTGTCCTTCATATTTCTCATTATTTTAAAAATTCTTAAGAATAGAATTGTATAAAGGGAAAGAATTGTTAGAATTCCTAAGAATCCAAACTCCTCTCCTGCTGATGAAAGTATGAAATCAGTTGATGGAGCGGGAAGGAAACCCGCTTTTGTCTGTGTTCCCTTTAGAAATCCTGCTCCAGACAGACCGCCTGAGCCAAGGGCGATTTTTGATTGATTCAGCTGATAACTACTCCCCTCAGGGTCAAATTCAGGGAAGAATATTGCTATGATCCTTGCCTTGTGATAATCCTTCAGAACATATTCCCAGGTAAAGAATCCACCAATTAAAATGAGAATTATAATAAAAACAAGGGTTGTGGTTCTTATACCACCGATAAAAATTGAAGAAGCAAGGAGAGCCAAAAAGGTAAATGCTGTTCCATAATCAGGCTGTAAACTTATTAAGAAAAGGGGGAAGAAAATGACAGAAGAAATTATTAATACATTTTTGATTTTTAAAGAATCGCCCTTAAAATCTGATATTATCTTTGCAAGCAAAAGAGCTGTGGTAATCTTAACAAATTCAGAAGGTTGCACTGAAAAATATCCAAAATCTATCCAGCTTTTTGCACCTGCTATTCTTTTCCCAAAAAACAAAAGATAGACAAGAGGGAGAATAGAAAGAATAAAAAAGATAGGGGAGTAGAATATTAGAGATTTTATATTTATGAAAAAGAAAGAGATGAGGAGAATAATTGAAAAAATTGTCCATATTAACTGTTTCTGCCAGAGTCCTCCTCTGCCTTGGGATGAGCTATAAATGAGGAGAATTCCGATTATTGTTAGAATTATCACAGTAAAGAGGAGGATAAAGTCAATATTTTTTAATTTACCAATCATTCCACTGTCCTTATATCGGTTTCCCTTGTAGATGGGACAGGTTTTCCATAGTAGTAGAGGAATATATTCCTCGCCAATGGAGCAGCCTTCTCGCCTCCTTTCCCTGAATTTTCAAGGAGCACAACCACCACTATTTCTGGATTTTTCAAAGGAGCAAAGCCTGCAAACCAGGCATGGGGCTTTAAGGAAGAAATCCTTCCCCTTGATACAACCTCCACAGTTCCTGTTTTTCCGCAAACATCAAGACCTTGAATTTGAGTTGCCCTTCCTGTCCCACCATCATTGACAACTCCCCACATGCATTTTTTTAAGATTTCAAAAAACTCATTTCTAATCCCTGTTTCTCTATCTTTTAACTCCCATTCTACTCTGTGAAATCTCCTTTCTGAATCATAAAACCCATCAAGAAGGTGGGGAATCTTTCTAACCCCATCATTTGCTACTGTTAATATTAAATTTGCGATTTGAATAGGTGTGAGGAGAATGTACCCCTGACCTATAGAAAGAATAACCGTGTCTCCCTGATACCATGATTCTTTCTTAACTTCTTCCTTCCATTGAGGGTCAGGAACAATTCCTCTTGCTTCATAAGATATGTCTATTCCTGTTAATTCTCCAAGACCTAAAAGAGTTGCATATTCTCTTATTTTTTCAGGACCCAATTTTCTACCAAGAGTGTAGAAATAGACATTACAGGATTCAACAATTGCACGATAAAGATTTGTATGACCATGTCCTCCGCCCTTCCAGCATCTATAAATCTCTTTGCCAACATTGATATATCCGGGACAGAAAATTGTATCCTCTGGTTTTATTATACCTTCCTGCATTCCTGCAAGGGCGAGGACAATCTTAAAAACAGAGCCTGGGGAATATAACCCATGAATTGCTCTGTTCATTAATGGTTTGTCGGGGTTCTGGGAGAGAAGAACCCAGTCTTCAGCCAAAAGGTATGGTGTGAACAGAGAAAGGCTGAAACTTGGAGAGGAAGCGAGGGCAAGAATACCTCCATCCCTTGCATCCATAACAACCACAGCTCCCTTCTCTCCTTTTAACTGCTCCTCTACAAACTTCTGGAGGGATATGTCAAGGGTTAATTTTAAAGAGTTACCAGCTTTATAGGGTTTTGAATCCTTCCTTTTTATAATCTTCCCCTTACTGTCAACAATGTATTCAATCCAACCATTCTCCCCTCTTAAAAGGGAATCGTAAAACCTCTCGATCCCTGTCTTTCCTATTGCTGAGGTTGGATTTAGATCTTCATAAATAAAGGCGTCATCCCTTGAAAGAGAGCCAACATATCCGAGGACGTGGGATGCAATTCCCCCGTAGGAGTAATATCTTACAGGTTCTGCAATTATTGAAATTTCTGGGAAGTCTGTTTTCCTTGCTTCAATCAAAGAAAGTTCCTCAAAACTTATGCCTTTTTTTAGAAGAACAGGTATAAAGTGGGGTAGATGCTTCTTTCTTTCAATTTCTTTATCAATGTAGTTTCTGTCGAGACTGACAATTTTAGATGCTCTTCCATATACATCTTCTTTTTTTTCAATAAATTCTCTTTTTAGAGAGAGGCTGAAAATGTTTCTGTTATCTACAATTATTTTTCCATTTCTATCGAGGATGGGCCCCCTCGGAGCAAAAATCTCGATTTTTTTGGTTATATTTTTCAGAGAGAGTTCTTTATAATAGGAGTGATGAAGGACTTGGATTCTGAAGAATGAAAGGAGGATTAAGATAAAAATTATTATAATCAGTTTCTCAATAAACCTTATTTTTATAAGAATCCTCTCCATTTTCACTCTTTATCTGAGATTATTCTAAAAAATATGAAAAATGGAGCTCCAATAATTGATGTTATCAATGGTTGAAAAGCCAGAATTTCGTAGAAAGCTCCCAATGGATTTTTCAAGCCAAAGAACCCTGTTATTAGAATAAGAAGCCCAAGTTCAAAGACAATGGAAAAAAAAATTAAAATAAAATAACCAAAAAATGATGATATTGAGATATAACTGGAAATTTTGTTAACAAAAAAAAGAAGAATTAGCTTTTTAAGGGCATTTACTCCTATGGGAAGAAAAGAACCTATATCTTCCAATATACCTGCTGATGCTGAGATTAAAATGGAAGATGGTTTAAGTTTTTTCATTGCAATATAGATAACCGTAATGGAATATAAATTTATAAACTGAATGAGGAAAGGGTTTATCTGGGAGATTAAGTGATTCAGGATGAAAGCAACTAATATTCCTGAGATACCGAGAAAGGTTAAACTCATTTTTTTAAAATCAGGACAGGATCAAGAGATTTAAAGTTTGCATATGGTTTTACCATTACATTTCTTATGTTGCCGTTGTAATTAAGAATTTTTTCAATCTTCCCCACTTTTAGCCCCTTAGGGAAGACCCTATCAAATCCTGATGTAAATATTTCCATACCTTCAGCAACTGCAGACTCTTCTGTGATATAGTTAAGAATACATAGGGAGGAGTTTTCTCCTGAAAGAATTGCAAAAACCCCCTCCTTTATTTCGACACTTGCTGAAAAATCTGCACTTGTAATAAGAATAACCTCACTGGCATTGAGCGATGCCCTTGAGACTCTCCCCACCAAGTTAAAGTCTCTGTCAACAACTACAAAATAAGCTTTTACTCCGTCCCTTTCTCCTTTATTTATAACAATTCCATTGTATGGATTTGTTATATCCCAACCTATTATATCGGCAACCAAAAATTCAAATTCTTGATTTTCGGATAAATTTATGACTTTTTTGTATTTCTGAAGCTCGTTCTCAAGATTGAATATTTTAATTTTAAAAGAAAGATTTATTTTTTCAAGCTCCTCCTTTTCTTTCCTTAGTTCCTTTAACCCTCTAAAATTTTCGCTAAGACCTATTACATTTTCTTTGAAAAAGTAGAAGATATTGGAAAAGAGGTTGTTAAAATAGAAAAAAGGGGATTTTACAAGGGTTAGCCCTTTTTCTGTTT
>JBBIMS010000180.1:0-4574 GCA_037444285.1 Candidatus Aminicenantota bacterium
TGGTTTTGCGTGGCCTGATGAACCTGAACTGGAGCTGGAACTTGATGAATGGGAAGATGATATGGTGGATTTACTCATTGAACTTTGGGAGGAAGAGCTCCCTGAACCATAATGGGAAGAAGTCTTGGAAAAAGTGGATGTATATTTGGATCTTACAGGGCTACTGGGGGGAGGAGTTCCTCCTTTGTAAATTTGACTTTCTTTAGAAAGAACATTTCTCCAGTTTTCGCTTCTAAAATACGGAACCTCCCGATAGGGGATATAGTACCAATAATATGGCCAGTATCCATAATAGAAACCAGGATAGTACCAGTAAGAATAGGGAAGCCAGTAATAATAGTAGTTCCACATCCAGTATGGTTCATAATACCAGTAGGGAGGATAATAAACAACTTCCTTCTCCTTTGAAGGAACTTGGAAAATTCTATCCCTTTTTTGCACAAATCTGTCAAAGAAATCGTATGTGGCAGAAAAACCTCTCGATATTCTACCATTTTTTTCTTCAACTATTTCTCCCTTGTTCAATGTTGTAAAGGAACCATCAGAAAATGTAACTTCTGCAAAGCCACTTATCACAGAAATCGATGTTTTATCCCCACCTTCAATCCTGTATTTTCCAGGAGTAGAAATCTCAACAAGGTTTTTCCCTGAGAATACCTTATATTTTTCCCTTGAAACTGTTGAAAGATAAATAACTCCCTTTTTAACTTCTAAATCAGGGATTTTGTCCTCCATGCGGAAAATCAACTCAGAGTCTTTGTCTACTCTTAGAAAGTCGTTATTCCCAAAATCAATCTCAACCCTTCCTTCTGAAGTGATGAGTCTGTCATCCTTAAAAATGCTCATGCCAAATCTTACAAATTCACATTTGACCGCTCCCTCAATGTCCCTGCAAACTTTTGCTGAACCATCATAATAATTTACCTCTCCTATTTTTACACTCTGGGAAAGTAATAAATAGGAGAAGAAAAGAGTTGAAATACTTATTAAAATTATCTTTTTTCTCATGGCATCCTCCATAACCTCCACTAATTTTATATCATATTTCGTGCCAGTTCAAAGAAAAGAAAAGGTGGCTAAAATGCCGTCCAGAAAAGATTCTACAAGATGGTTATATGTACGGGTGATGAACTTTGTCGATAAAATAGGACAATTGTCTTATTTTGAGGATAAATTCATAAATTATTTTTCGGGATAGCCCTTAACTTGAAAATATTTTATGGAGGGTAATAATGAAAAGTAAAATTCTTCTCACATAAAACATTCCAAATATTTATTGATTTTCCCGAATCTTTTTTATGTAGTTTCTAACAGCCCTGTTATGGGAGTTAAGATCAGAGGTGAAAGTGTGGGTCCTATCTCCATTGGAAACAAAGTAAAGATAATCTGTTTTTGCAGGATTGAGGGCTGACTCAATTGAAGCAACACCAGGGTTACAAATAGGACCAGGAGGAAGCCCTTTATGAATGTAGGTATTATAGGGGGATGGAAATGAGAGGTCTTCCTTTTTGAGAGGGTATTGAAAAATTTCCTCCTTTTTTAGGGCATAAATCACTGTTGGATCACACTGTAGAAGCATTCCTCTCTTTAATCTGTTGTAGAACACAGAAGAGACAAGAGGTCTTTCTTCAGGAATTCCTGTCTCCTTTTCAATAAGGGAGGCAAGGATTAAAACTTGATAGAAATTCAATCCTTTCTTTTCTGCTATCTCCATGTATTTACCAGCCTTTTCCTTAAATCTTTTGACCATTGCCAAAATAATTTTCTCAGGGGTTATACCCTTAGGAAATAAATATGTATCAGGAAAGAGGAAACCTTCTAAATTGGGGGCTTCTTTACTGACCTGGGAGATCAAACTTATATTATCACAAGCCCTTATAAAATCTTCACTTCTTATGAGATTTTCTTCCTCAAGGATTTTGGCAATTTCATATATTGAACTACCCTCAGGAATTGTTATCTGATGGAGGTAAATTTTGCCGCTGGTAATTTTTTCAAGAACCTGGTAAGTAGAAACAGGAAAATCGAATTTGTATTCTCCTGCTTTAATTGTTTCTCCTTTAAAATATATTTTATGACCTAAGAGGAAAAGGATTCTACTCTTTATCAGATCTTTTTTCTGGAGCAAAAGAGCTGATTCCTTTACACCCATTCCAGGTTTTATCTCAACAAGAGCAAACCTTCCCCTTTCTCCATAAGGTTTTATTATTTGATTTTCTATGAGTTTTTTACCAAGAAAATACAGGAGAAGCATTAGAGAAATTGCTACAAGAGCAAAAAGTAGTTTTTTCACTTTCTTTTACTATCGAGATAAGATTGAAGTATTATAACTGCTGAGAGCTTATCAACAAAGTTTTTCCTCTTTTTTCGACTCATTCCTGACTCTTTCAAGATCCTCTCGGCTTGAACAGTTGTAAGTCTTTCGTCCCAGAGGACGGGCTCAAGGGAAAAGTTTTCTTTAAGCCAGCATGCAAATTCAAGACATTTCTTTGAACTTTCAGAGGCCCTTCCATCCATGTGTAAGGGGTTACCTATTACTATTTCGTTTATTTCCCACTTTCTTATCAGGTCTCTAAAGAATTCTCTCTCAGCCTCTTCTCCTTTTCTTTCATACTTTCCTATGGGTCTTGCTATAATTCCTGACTCGTCAGAGATAGCAAGTCCTATAAATCTGAGACCAAAATCTATTCCAAGAGTCCTCATAATTCCTCCACAGAATAATTTAGCTTTTTCTTTTTTAGTAGGTGTCTTTCCAGAGATAGTTCGATGAGCTTTTCAACAAGGTGGGGGTAGGGAATTCCACTTGCCTCCCATAATTTTGGATACATTGAGATAGAGGTAAAACCCGGAATTGTATTAATTTCATTAACAAAAATTTTTCTGGTTTCTCTATCCATAAGAAAATCAACCCTTGCCATTCCGTAGCATTCAAGGGCTAAAAAAGCTTTTATAGCAAGACTTTGAAACTCTTTCTTTTCCTTTTCGCTAACTTCAGCTGGTATCACGAATTTTGTTTTTCCTTCAATGTATTTGTCTTTGTAGTCATAGAACTCACGGAAAGGAATTACCTCCCCAGGCACTGAAGCAATTGGCTTATCGTTTCCTAAAACACTGCATTCTATCTCCCTTGCATTAACACCTCTTTCAACAAGGATTGTTCTGTCCCATTTAAATGCTTTTTCAATGGCTGAAGGAAGTTCAGAATAATCTTTAACCTTCGTTATACCAATGCTGGAGCCGAGATTGGAGGGTTTTACAAATATTGGCAATGGAATTTCCTCGCATTTTTTCAGGAGCTCTTCCTTTTTTTCTTTCCAATCCACATCTCTTAAAGAGAGCCATTCAACAACCGGGATTCCATGGAAAGAAAGTATTTCCTTTGCCTTTTCTTTATTCATTCCCAAAGAAGAGCCCATAATTCCTGAGCCTACATAGGGGACATCTGCCATCTCAAAAAGACCCTGTATTGAGCCATCCTCTCCATAGGGTCCATGAAGTAATGGAAAATAAACATCTGCTTCAAAGATTTCATCCTTTGAGCTCCAGGGGAGGAAGGAATGCCCCTTTTTATTGAATTCCCCTTCTGCATAGGGAGATGAAACCAACCTCCATAAACCTTCCTTGTCAATATAAACAGAAACTATTTCATATTTTTCCTTATTTAATGTATCAAAAACAGAGCGAGCAGAGACTATTGAAATTTCATGCTCCGCTGACCTGCCACCGAAAATTATAGCTATCTTTTTTTTCATCTAAAGCTTTTTCAAAAGAAGGAAATTTCTATTCCTTGTATCCTTTCAAAAGTTTATGATCTCCTTCACAAACAGTCTTTATAAGTTCTTCATAGAGATAATCAACCTTTTCAAGCACCTGTGGCTTCACTCTTTCTCTAAAGGTTTCTTTACTTCTTTCTATAACATCTTTCAATCTATTATAAATATTCCCTTCCCTTCTCCCGATTTCCACCTCTTCAGCATGATAGAGCATTATGTCTGAAACAAGAACTTTTGCAAGTCTTTTTGCACTTTTATGCCATTCTTCCTCTTCCTTACTGATTATTGGGACAACAGGCGTTTGCGCAACAACTTTTTCAAGCTCAGGAGGAGGTGGAGGAACCTCTGCAATTTCTTTTGTTCTCTCCTTAGCAGCTACCTTCTCTCTTATTGGAAGTAGATCTATTGTCATTGTTGCAAATTTTGTTAGAATTTCGAGCTCTTCTTTACAGTCAATTTTATTATTAGTAGGAACCTGATCTCCATAGAAAACAGCCATCACTTTGTTTTTTATGTGCATCGGTATAGCTATTATTTCTTGAGGTCTTTTCCCGCCAAATCTATTTAGTAAAATCCAGTTTTCAGGATGGTCTGCGGGTGTTCCTATAAATGTCAAGCCACTTTCTGCAACATCCTTAAGAACAGTGTTGGCTGTAATAGGAACAATTACAAGGCGAATGCTTGTATCTGTTATTTCGGAAGAGCCTGTAAATCCCTTTGAGTACCATCCAACAAAATTATTCTCTTTTATTACGAATACACAAACTCTTGAAAGGAATTTGTTAGCTCCCTCAATAAAAG
>JBBIMS010000181.1:0-4500 GCA_037444285.1 Candidatus Aminicenantota bacterium
ATTCTTTTCTCCTTTCTTTTCGGAATTATTTTTCTCCTTCTCCATCTCCTTTTAGTTCCTCACTCCCATCTTTATTTCCTTTACGAGAGCTGGACGAATCTTTTAATGAGGGATTATTCTTTTTACGAAGGTTTATCTGTATTTGGGATCTTGAAAAGCTGGTTTGGGCTTACCCTTCCAAAACATTTTGTTTTCCTTTCAGGTTTTATTCTTTTCTTTCTTCCTTTTTTGCGAGTCAAACCCTTCGAAAATATAAAGTTTCGAGTTCTCCTCCTTTCATCTTCTCTAATCTGGGCTGTAATTTTCAATCATAAGGCTGAATCGCCCACATTTATAATTGCAACTTGTGGAGTTGCAATATGGCATTTTCTTGAAAAAAGAGGATTAGAGGATTTGCTTCTTTTTATTTTCTATTTTCTCCTCACATCAATTTCCTCAACAGATTTAACTCCGTCATTCCTTAAGGAAAAATTTATAAAACCTTATCTTCTAAAAGCTTTCCCTTCAATTTTAATCTGGATCAAGATTCAGATGGAACTTCTATTTTTGGAATTTGAATCTGAAAAAGCTACCTCATCTCCTTCTTCCTGAACTCTTCCTCTTCCATGATTTTAATGGGCTTTAATTTAGCATTGGAAAGCTTTGAATTGATTTGAGGGATATCCTTTTCCTTTACTTCCTTAAACCTTTCTTCAGCTTTTTTCATCTCTTCTTCAAGAACTGATATGTGAAGGAGCTGGGAATTTGTTGGTCTTCCACCATAGCTTGATACAGAGCTGTAAAGATCAAGAACTCTTTCGCTAAGTTTTGGCTCAGTATACATCCCCTCTTCTGAAACAAGCTCAGAGTGGAATTTTCTAAGTTTTTCCGAGAATTCTTTAAGAATTCTCCTTAGCCTCTTCTCCCTCTTTTCTTTTTCGAGAGTTTCTATTCTTCCATCAAGCTCCTTTTTTGCATTTAAAATAGAGTCTGAAATGTAGGCAAGTTTTTCCAGCATTCTATATAGTTTCATTACAGTCTCATACTGAAACTTTCTATCTTCCTCTTTGTGGACGGAAACAGGATCAGGAAGCAACTCCAATTTTCCATAATAACTCCTTCCATTTTTAGTTATCCTTATGGTATAAGTTCCTTCTGGAACCATAGGACCGTAGGCAATTCCAGTGGGAAGACCAGGTTTAAAACTGACCTTTGGAGGCTTCAGTCTCATATCCCAGTAAACTCTATTTATACCCCTTCTCTTTCCTGTTGGCAGAGTCTTCACAATTTTTCCCTCTGAGTCAATGATTTCAAGTTTCAAATCGCCGAAAATATGCCTCTCTTTAAGATAGTAGGTTATTGTAGCTGATGAGGGTGGATTTGCCCCAAGAAACCCATCATCACCCGGGTAATCCTGCATGGCTGAAGAATAAGAGATCGTGGATGGTCTTGATGGAAGAATTGCTACTTCACTTTGGAGAGTTTCCTTTCTCAAATTTCTGAGAGGGGTTAAATCGTCAATAATCCATATACCAAGACCATGGGTTGCAATTATTAGATCATTTTCCCTTGGATGAATTACCATATCTCTGACTGCAACCATAGGAAAACTCTCTTTTAAATGAGCCCAGCTCTTTCCTCCATCAATGGAAATGAACAATCCAAATTCTGTCCCAAGGAAAAGGAGATCAGGATTTTCTAAATCTTCCCTTATAACATGGCAGTAACCAGTAATTTCAGATGTTACAAGAGATTCCCATGTTTTACCAAAATCCTCTGTCTTATAAACATAAGGTTTCATATCACCATTCTGATGACCATCGAATGTTACATAGGCTCTTCCCATTTTATGCCTGCTGGATTCAACATGGGAGCACCATGTATTGGGAGGAAGATCAGGAATATTTTTCACAAGATTTTTCCATGTTTTCCCACCATCTGTTGTAAGCTGGAGATTTCCATCATCAGTTCCAACCCATATAATATCAGGGTTCATAGGAGATTCTGAAATAGTATAAATTGTGCAATGGTTTTCTGCAGATGTGTTGTCTATTGTCAAGCCACCTGATTCTGCCTGACGCTGCTTATTTGGGTCATTGGTTGTAAGATCAGGAGAGATCCTTTCCCATGTTTCACCTTTGTCCTTTGTCCTGAAAAGGAACTGAGCTCCAATATACATTAATTCAGGATTGTTCGGGCTAATTAGAACAGGTGTGTTCCAGTTGAAGCGATATTTTGGTTCACCTTTTTGGGGATAAGGTTGAATATCTTTCATTTCCATTGTTTTTAGATTAACTCTAATAAGTCTCCCTCCCTGCCACTCATGGTAGACAATTTCAGGATCAGTTGGATCAGGAAATGCATGGAATCCATCACCTCCACCTATATTTCTCCAGTGCCTGTTCTCAATACCTCTCCCGCCAAGAACTCTGGAGGGACCCATCCAGGAGCCATTGTCCTGCAGCCCTCCGTAAACATTGTAGGGAATTTTCATGTCATAGTTTACATGATAAAACTGGGAAACAGGGATGTTGCCGAGAAGTTTAAAGGTTTTTCCCCTGTCAAAGGAAAGATATACTCCTCCATCGGTTCCTACCAGTATGTGGTCGGGATTTGATGGATTGATCCAGATAGCCTGAACATCAGGATGATAAGAAGTTCCATATAGACTTCCAGCACCAGCAGGATTGAAACTTTTTCCTCCGTCATCGCTCATAAAAAGAATAACAGAGAGATTGTAAAGTCTTTTGTGATCTTTTGGGTCAACTTTTATTTCAGCAAGATAGAAAGGTCTTGCCTTTGTGCCAAGGAAGGAAATCACCCTTTCCCAGCTTTCTCCCATATCATCAGAGCGATATAGGGCTGTTTCCTTTTTTGCTTCAAAAATGCCATAAATTGTCCCTGGCCTTGACATTGCAACATCAAAGGCAATCCTTCCAAGATCCCCTTCAGGAAGTCCTTTTTTTATTCTGTTCCATGTTTTCCCTCCATCCTTTGATTTAAAAAAGCCTGAACCAGGTCCTCCTGAAATGAAGAAATAGGGCATTCTTCTAACCTGCCACATTCCAGCATAAATTACATCTGGCTCCTGGGGATCAATTGCAAGATCTCCACAGCCAGTGTTTTCATCAACATATAGAATTTTCTCCCAGCTCTTTCCCCCATCCTTTGTCTTATAAACTCCCCTCTCTTTGCTCGGACTCCAGAGACTTCCAAGGACACAAACATAGGCAATGTTTGGATCCTTTGGATGTAAAACAATTTCAGCGATCCTTTCAGAGTCTTTAAAACCAAGATGCTCCCATGACTTGCCACCATCCTTGCTTCTGTAAAGACCTGTTCCAACAGAAACAGAATTTCTGACATTTATCTCCCCTGTTCCCACCCAGATCTCATTGGGGTTGTTCTGATTAACTGTAATACATCCGATCGACATTGTGTATTTCTCAAAGATTTGGGAGAATGTGACTCCTCCATTTATTGACTTCCATATTCCTCCTCCAGCGGTTCCCACATAAATAATTTTTGGATCCTTAGAGACTCCCTCAATATCAGTTATCCTTCCGCTCATTACAGCAGGACCTATCATTCGAGGTTTTATATCTCCGAAAAAGGATGAATCAATTTTGAGAATCTCTTGGGAGAAGAGAATTCCGAAAAGAATGAAAAAGAAAACAAAGAATAATGCTTGAAAACCCCTCTTCATTTTTGCCTCCAAAAATTTCAAGGAAAATATTACTTTAATTGTTCAAAAAATTCAAATTATTGACAGAAAAATTTCTATAAAATAAGATTTTAGCAAGGAGGAAAGGATGGAAAAAATGAGATATTTTTTATTGTTTATTTTGTTTTTGCCTCTTCTCATTTTTTCCGAAGAGCTGGGAAAATTGGAAGGAATTGTTAGTCCATCGTTAATTTATGTTGATGGGAATAGAGTTTTCGTCTCTGATGATTACAAAATAAAGATTTTCTCCATGAAGGGGTTAACTTTTATAAAAGAAGTAGGAAGGAAAGGGGAAGGTCCGGGAGAATTTAATATATCACCTCGTTTATTCCTGCTTAAAAATTCCATTTTTGCCTGGACCACAAGAAAAATTTTGCTCCTTAGCAGAGATGGAGAAATTTTAAAGGAAACAAGACTACCGATACTCCCCTTCAAGATTCTTCCTATAAAGGAAAATTTTGCTGTTTTCATCATGGAGGAAGGTTTTTATAAAATAAAACTCCTGGACAGGGAATTCAAGAAAATAAAGGATATTTTACAGCATAAGATAGAATTTACAATGGACAAATTCAACCCCTTTCAAGCAATGATGAATTTTGAAATTTATGATGAAAGGATAGTAGTAGGTAAAGGAGAGGAAAGTTTTTTAACGATTTTCGATGAGAAGGGGAATGAATTAAAAACTGTCAAAATAAATCTGCCAAAATTTAAGATGGAGGAACAGGATAAGAAGGAGATTGAGGAAAGATTCAAGAAATTGGGCCTTCCTTCCAATATAAAGCTTAAATTTCCAGAAT
>JBBIMS010000182.1:0-4490 GCA_037444285.1 Candidatus Aminicenantota bacterium
CAGAAAATCTCATGGGTTTCCTCATCTACTGATCTTTCTGGTTTTTCCACTGCCGATATAGTTGTAGAGGCAGTTTTTGAAGATATGAATGTTAAAAAATCTCTTATTTCCGAACTCAATAATATATTGAAAGATGATTGTATTGTAGCAAGCAATACCTCCTCTCTTTCAATATCTGAAATGCAAAGAGTTTACAAAGTTCCTGAGAATTTTGTCGGCTTACATTTCTTCAATCCTGTCCACAGAATGCCTCTTGTTGAAGTTGTAAGAGGGGAGAAAACCTCAGATGATACAGTGGCTACAGTATTTGCTTTATCAAAGAAACTTGGGAAAACTCCTATTGTGGTTAAAGATGAGAGGGGATTCCTTGTTAACAGAATCCTTATGCCATATTTGAATGAGGCTGTAATACTTCTTGAGGAAGGATGTCCAATTGAAATAATAGATTCCTCAATGAAAAAATTTGGTATGCCAATGGGTCCGATAAGACTGCTGGATGAGGTTGGAATTGATGTAGCTTCCAAGGTTGCAGTTATACTTTATAATGCCTTTGGAGAGAGGATGAAACCATCCTCTAAGATGGAGAAAATGATGGAATCAAAATTGCTCGGTAAAAAAACTGGAAAAGGATTCTATTTGTTCAATGGAAAGGAGAGGGTTAACGAAGAGGTATATAAAATTCTTGGAATAGAAAAAAGGGAATTTTCAGCTGAGGAGGCTGTGAAGAGGATGACCATGGTCATGATTAATGAGGCTTCAAGATGTCTTGAGGATGGGATTGTGGATTCACCTTCATCCGTTGATATAGGGATGATATTTGGGACCGGATTCCCTCCCTTCAGGGGTGGGGTCTTAAGATATGCTGATTCCTTAGGGTTGGAAAATGTGTTAAGAGAGCTTGAAGATCTTAAAAATAAATACGGTTTGAGATTTACTCCCTCCTCTCTACTGGAGAAAATGGGAAGAGAGGGTAAGAAGTTTTACTAAAAGAGAAATCTCTTTCTAATCTATATTCGTTGTGACAAATTTCCATGATTTTATAATATATTCAATGGCTGAGAATACTGCGATGAGCATTGTTCCAATTAAAAGGGCTCTTCCGATGAAGAAGAACTCTCCCATGTGCTTTTTCCCAAGTATGAGAAGAGAAATTGTTACTACCTCGAGAAACATCTTTGTTTTTCCAAGATTGGACGACGGCAATGCATTCCCTCTTAAAGCAAGTAGAGACCTCAAACCAGTAACAGCAATCTCCCTTCCAATTATTATTACAGCAATCCAAGCAGGAACAACCTTTAACTCGACAAGAGCTATCAGGGCGGATGCTATGAGGAGTTTGTCTGCGAGGGGGTCGAGAAGCATGCCCAGGTTTGTCACAGTTTTTCTTTTTCGGGCTAAATAACCATCAAACCAGTCTGTGGCAGAAGCTAAAAGGAAGATTACAAGCCCCCAAATTTCCTTTCCATCAAATTTTGTAAGGAGGATCACAACAAGAAAAGGAGTAAGGAAGATCCTTGTCAGGGTCAAAAAATTTGAAAAGTTCATTTTTTATTTTTAACATAAAATCACAAAGTTTGCCAATTAAAGCATAAAATGATAAATTTTAGGAGTGAAGGATAAACCATTTTTAGAGGGAGATTTTTTCTCTGTAGATGAGAGGAAGGAGAGCCTTTTTCTTGGAAAATACACAATATCTCAGGTCTATTATATCCTTGAAAGAAAGGGATTCATAGATTTTGCAAAGAATAAAGGGCTTTATCCAATCCTTTTTGATCTTTCCTGGAGGGACTCCTTCACCCAAAATTTAAAAATTTACTTTAAAGAGAAGGATGAAAATCACAGAATAGTGGATCTAATATTGAAGGAGAAATCTTTATCTTTTAAATTTCCAGATGGTAGCTCAGAGGATTTCAGGTTCCTTTTTATTGAGTGGATATGCCTCCAGAATCCAACAGCCTCTTTTACAAGGGATAAGCCAAGGCTTCCATCTCAGCTTCACCCTGGACTCGGGTTGGGAGAGAGGCTGTGGAGCGTCTTCGAGCTCCTTGTTAGATTTTTGCAGATAGATGGAGTGATGATAATGCCAAAATTTCTCCACAATGCCATAATGTATAGAAGGCTTTTCCATTTTCTTAATCCAGCAAAGGAAGGTGAAGTAAGCGGAATTCTAAGGGATCTGGGGGATTATCACCTTGCAATTTTAGCCTGGGCAAGCTATCACGGTTGTATCTTTGAGGAGGATAAAATTTTTGAGTGGATAGCAGAACCCCAAATTTTTCCCCAGAATAGGAGATTAAAGAATTATTTCTCTTCTTCTGAATACAAGGAGAATGTAAAAAAGGAAATGGGGAAAAGAAAATTCTCTCTGGATTTAGAATGTGTTAAGAGGAGGGAACCATCTCTTTTTGAATGAAGAATGAAAGAGCAGTGTCTCCGTAAATTCTTCTCTTTAAAAGCTGAAAATATTTTGGTGAGTAATTGATTCGAGAGGAATGCTGGACAATTGCTAAACCTTCTTTTTTAAGGATTTTCCTTTTCCAGACAACCTTTAGAGGATCTGCAAAATTTAAGTGCTCATAGGGAGGATCAATAAAAACAATGTCAAAGATGATTCCTTTCTTTGCCAGCTCAATGACCCCTCTATTAAATTCCATTTTAATTATTTCATACCCTTCCTTTATCTCACAAATGCTAAGATTTTCCTTCAAGAGCTTTGTAGCAATTTCACTTTTGTCTATAAATACGACATAATTTGCTCCCCTGCTAATTGCCTCAATTCCCACTGCTCCTGTTCCACAAAATCCATCAAGGAAGTTTGAACCGACTATTTTTTCATTTCCAAGGATGTTGAAAAGGCTTTCCTTTACAAGCTGGCTTGTTGGTCTTATCTCTGGATTTTTTGAGTATTTGAGTTTTCTCCCTTTGTATATTCCAGCAATTACCCTTATCATATTAGCTAAAAGAAATTTGAGACTCCCTTTCTTCCAATCTCTTCAAATAACTTGAAATCTCAGGATATTTATCAGGATTATTTATTATATCGAAAGCCTCTTCCCTTGCAAGGGAAAGCATTTCTACATCCCTTAACGGATTGGCAAGTCTAAAATTCATAAACCCCCATTGAGCTTTGCCAACAGGGTTTCCTGGTCCTCTCATTTCAAGGTCTTTCTTGGAAATGAAAAAACCATCGTTGGTTTCAAGCAGGATTTTTATCCTCTCCCTTGCCTCTTTCCCGGCATTTTTTCCAAGAATTAGATAACAAAAAGATTCTTTTTCTCCCCTTCCAATTCTTCCTCTCATCTGGTGTAGCTGGGCAAGTCCGAATCTTTCAGCATTTTCTATAACCATGAATGTAGCATTGGAGACATCTATCCCGACCTCAACAACTGGGGTTGAAACAAGAATGTTTATTTTTCCTTCCTCGAAATCAGCCATTATTTTTTCTTTTTCCTTTGAGGGGAGCCTTCCATGAAGCATCCCAACATTAAAATCCTTGAATATCTTTGAGAGAGTCTCAAAACCAGATACAACAGCCTTCAAATCGACCTTCTCTGATTCTTCAATGAGCGGATATATGAAATATCCCTGCTCCCCCCTTCTCAATTTTTCCTCAATTTCTCTATATAAAATTCCTCTATCCCTCACAAGGACTGTTTTTACCTTTCTTTCCCTTGGCGATTCCTCTATAACACTCATGTCAAGGTCAGAGTAGAGGGTCAGGGCTAATGAACGAGGTATTGGAGTTGCAGACATTACAAGAAGATCTGCCAGATTCCCCTTTAGATAAAGGTTTGTTCTCTGGGAAACACCAAATCTGTGTTGCTCATCAATTATAACATAGCCAAGATTTGAAAAATCAATATCAGATTGAAAAAGAGAGTGGGTTCCAATTATCAAAAGGGGTTGATCCCCTTTCAGCATTTGAAGTATTTTTCCTCTTTCCTTCTTTGGAGTTGAGCCAGTTAAGAGAAACACAGGTAAAGGAAGCTTCTTGAACAAAACCTTTGTCCTGAAGTAATGTTGCTCTGCGAGAATCTCTGTTGGAGCCATTATTGCTACTTTATACCCATTTTTTAGAACAATCATTGAAGAGAGCAGGGCAACAGCTGTTTTGCCACTTCCGACCTCTCCCTGAAGAAGCCTCCTCATGGGGAATTCTGAAAGAAGGTCATTTTTTATCTCATCAAGGACTTTTTTCTGGGATGATGTTAACTGAAAAGGAAGAAGGTCTTTCCACAACCTTTCAATTTCTTCGTCAAAATAGTATCTTCTCGGTTTTTTAATATTGAGAAACTTTTTTCTATAATATGCAAGTCCCAGCTCCATAAAGAAAAGCTCTTCAAAAATTATTCTTCTAAATTGAGGAGATGAAAGAGGAGCTGAGAAATTAAAGTCATCAGGTGGAAAATGGATTTCATATAAAGCTTTTTTCCTTTCGGGCAAATTCAGTTTCTTTATGATAAAAGAAGGAAGATTCTCTTTGATTTCAA
>JBBIMS010000183.1:0-4471 GCA_037444285.1 Candidatus Aminicenantota bacterium
ACGACATGCTAAAGCCTATTGATGAAACAATGGAAATAAGTTCAATAAGACTCCTTGGAAAGAGAGGAGGAAAGAGCGACTTCTCATTGAAATAATGAAGTCGCAGAAAGCTTCTTTTTCGATTCTTATTTTCATTTCTTTCTCCTTAGTCCTTTTCCTCAAAAACCATCTTTTTGTAGTAAGAATTAGTGATGGAATCGGGACTCTCTGGATGGACTATTGTGGATTTACCTTCCTCCTTCTCTCTCTTCTTCTTTTCTCAAAATCTTTGACCTTCACTTTTTCCTTTTTCTTTCTCATCAACATTTTCAATTCTTTAATGCTATTCTCGAATCGAATTTACTATAGATATTTTGGAGATTACATAACCTTTGACATCTTCTCCCTTGCCCAAAACATTCCCTTCACATGGGAAAATATTCTCAATCTTATAAAATTCAAGGATCTTTTTCTGTTTCTGGATTTACCATTTTTAGCAATTGTCTCAATAATTTTTGTTAGAAAATTGAGATTTTCTTTGAAAAGGAGCTTTCCCCTTGCTTTAATTTTTCTTTTAATGGGAATATCTCTGACAGGGTTAAATCTCCTCCTCCTCCATCGAACCCTCCCCTATGTTCTGACCTTTAGATATGGTTCCTCAATGCTCTTCAATTCAATGAGTGTCCACAATTTCTATATTCTAAATCTTTTTCAGGAAGGGATAAAAAAGGAGAAAATAGCCTCCCCTCCTTCATTACCTTTATAGTTAATTTCAAATGCTCAAGAAATAGATCAAAAGTTTAAAATTAAAAACAAGCTCTGGAACATTATAATTGTTGAATTTGAATCCCTTGGAACTGAGGTGATCAAAAGAAAAATTAATGGTCAAGAGATAACTCCAACCCTTAACAGACTTTCTGAAAAAGGGATATACTTTACAAATTTTTACTCTCAAGCTCTAACATGCAGTGGAACCCTTGATGTTGAGTTCTCAGCCCTCACATCCCTTTACCCTTCCCCAAAATCTCCCTATGCAATTAAATTTGCTACCAAAGTCAATTTCACCCTTCCTAAATTTTTAAAAAAATACGGGTATAAAACAATGTTTTTCCATGCCAACAAAGGGGATTTCTACAGAAGAAGCACAGTGATGAGAATCTTTGGTTTTGATGAGCTTTATTTTTCAGAGTATTTCCTTTCAAGGGGAAGAAAATTTAGAGGGGTTGATGACTATCCTTTCTTTTCAGGATGTGCAGAAGCAATAAAAAAATCTTCCCAACCATTTTTTGCTTATCTTGTTACCCTCTCTTCCCACACTCCCTTTGAACTTCCAAAGGGAGAGAAACCGGGACTCAAAATAACGGAAGATCTTGATGAAAATACTAAAAAATATTACCAGATTATCAATTATTCCGATAGGGCTTTTAGAGTATTCCTTGATGAGCTAAACGAAGGGTCAATCCGTGAAAACACAATCCTGATCATTTTTGGCGACCATACAAGAACAATTCCTGAATCAAAGGAAGGAGAGATTGGATTAGTAAGGGAAACAATAAAAAATAAAGTCCCCCTTATAATCTTAATCCCTGGTGCAAAGGGAGCTATTGTTGATGAACCAGCGACCCACATAGATATAACTCCCACAATCCTTTCAATTCTCGGATTGAGATATGAGGAGACCCTTCTTGGCAGGAATTTACTTTCACGAAAAGGTGAAGGATTTGCCCTCATAAACAGGAATCCTGTTGTCCTTATAAAAAAAGATAATGTTCTCTGGGGTTATCTTGAAAGAGGTTTCCAAAATTGTCTTAATGGATGCTCTGAAGCAGAACTTTCGGAATCGAAAAAATTTCTTGAAATTATAAAATATTCAGAATATATCCTGAAAAAGTAAACCTTGCCAAAAATGAAAATTAATTCAATTACTTATACATTCATTTGAAACTTTTCATCTTAAGTGATAATATATCTAAGAAATTTCAGGAGGTGAATTATGGATGGAAGGAATAAGGAATCAAAAATAACCATCCTTGATTTGATTCAGGCTGAGCATTCGAGGAGAGAATTTCTCAAGAAAACTGCAATGGGAAGTACTGCAATCCTCATTAGCTCCCTTTTTGCCAGAAGAGTTTTTGCCCAGAGGGCAGAAAGTCCAGCATATTCAATGATAGTTGTTGATTACAATAAATGTACTGGTTGCAGAACCTGTGAAACTGTTTGTTCAGCTTTCAATAACAAAGTCAGAATAGAGGATGAAGAACTTCCAGGACTTGGAAACCCTTACTACTCCAACATAAGAGTCTACTCCTTCAATCCAGATGTTGACATCCCTGTCACATGTCTAATGTGCAGGGATAATCCGTGTATTGAAGCATGCCCTGTTGAACCAGATCCTAAGACTGGAAGAAAGGCTCTTTACAGGGATGAAAAAACCTTAGCCATCAAAAATGACATTGAGAGATGCATCGGCTGTGGTTCATGCGCTGAAGCCTGTAGAGAAAAAAGAATTGGAGCAATAATCCCCAATCCCAAAACAGGCAAACCTGAGAGGATGTGCACCCTTTGCAATGGAGACCCCCAGTGTGTTAAATATTGCCCTTACGGAGCACTGTCCCATGTTGTTAGAAGACTGGATGGAAAGCATTACGGGTTTTCAGTTTCAGAAATTGCAGAAAGATTAACGAGGCTCTGGTATCATAACGAAAAGATTAAATAGGAGGAAGAAATGGCTGAAAAATTATTTGGTTATAATGGAGTAATTCTTGAGATTAATTTGACTTCTGGAAAAATTGAAAAAAGGGACCTTTCTCCAGAGGATGCGAGGAAATTTGTGGGAGGAAGAGGTCTTGGGATGAAGATTCTTTGGGATAAGCTGAAGAAGCCAGGTGTTAATCCTCTATCTCATGAAAACCCCCTTATTTTCATGCCCGGTCCATTCTCAGGATTCCCTATTCCGTCAGCATCAAGGACATGTGTGGTCACAAAATCTCCCCATACTTCTCCCATCAAGTCTAAATATCCATTTGCTTCAACGATCAGCTATTCCAACATGGGCGGATTTATTGGACCTGAGATAAGATTTGCAGGTTATGATGGGATTGTTATCACTGGAAAAGCAAATTCTCCAGTCTATATTGTCATAGAAGACGAAAAGGTAGAGATAAGAGATGCCAAAAAGTTCTGGGGAATGGGAACTGATGAATTTGACAGAAAATTCATAGAGGAACTAAAGGACAGAAGATTCAGGACTTGCTATATAGGACCTGCTGGTGAAAATCTCGTTGAATATGCCTGTATAATAAATACAGCTGCAAGGGCTGCTGGTAGGGGTGGAACAGGATGTGTGATGGGCTCCAAAAACCTTAAAGCAATTGCAGTTAAGGGATCAAAGATTCCTCCAGTTGCTGATCATAAAAGATTTTTACAACTCCTTGAAGAGGCTCGGAATGGATTTAAAGGAACTCCCTTTACAGAAAACTGGAGAAGGTATGGGACAGCCTCTGCATTAATTTCATCCTCAGATGCAGGGTCTCAGGCAGTTAAAAATTACAGAGAGGGAACATTCCTTGAAGTTGACAAGATCGGTGGTATAGCAGCAGAGCAGAGAATATGGATAAGGGATTTTGCCTGTTATTGTTGTCCATTAGCCTGCAAGAAATCTGGCGTTGTGAGAACTGGTCCCTATGCAGGACTTGTTCATGATGGACCGGAATACGAAACAGGAACAATGATGGGAGCAAATCTCCTTGTTTCTGACCTCGAGGGATTGATGAAAGAGATTTATGATGTGGACGATTTTGGTCTTGACCAGATCTCTACAGGTAATGTGATTGGATTCTTGATGGAAGCTTACGAGAAAGGATACATTGATTCAAGTTTTCTTGATGGAGTTGATTTAAAATGGGGTGATGTTCCTGCAATTTTAAAGATGATAAGAAAGATATCCATGAGGGAAGGAATAGGAGATCTTGCTTCAAAGGGTGTCAAGAGACTCTCAGAGAAAATTGGAAGGGATTCTTTCAAATTCGCCATCCATGTAAAAGGGCATGAGCTTGCAGCCTGGAATGTCCATGTTTCCCTTACCCAGGGAATATGTTATGCTACGGCAAACAGAGGAGCATGCCATCTTAATGGACACAATCCAAGGGCTCAAAACCTCAATGCAATGAACGATTCTCTCGGTCTTTGTAGATTTGCTCAGGGAGGATTCAGACAGGGACTTATTAGAGAATTACTTTCTGCTATAACAGGTTTAGATTGGAGCGAAGAGGAATATTTAAAGGCTGGTGAAAGAATTTATAACCTTGAAAAAGCCTTCAATTATAGAGAAGGATTTAGAAGAGAAGATGATAAAATACCTGACAGATTCTTCGAGGAACCCCTCACAGTTGGTCCGAGAAAAGGAGCGGTATTAAATAGAGATGAGTTTGAAAGAGCCCTGGACGAATATTACAAAGAGAGAGGCTGGGATCCAAAGACAACAAAGCCTTCC
>JBBIMS010000184.1:0-4467 GCA_037444285.1 Candidatus Aminicenantota bacterium
TTTCATATAAACCTCCTATAAGTGCAAAATTAAGGGAAAATTATATAATAAAAAAATAATAAATAAAACTTCAATTTTTTAGTTTGATTTTTTGGTGTATGATATAATATTCAATCGATGAAGAGGATAATACCTGTATCATCAGGAAAGGGTGGGGTGGGGAAGACTACATTTGCAATTAACTTTGCCCTTGGACTCTCGAAATATGGAAAATCCGTTCTGATTGACCTTGACTTTGGAACATCCAGCATAAGAAACAGTATAGATATTCCTATAAAATATGATCTTTATCACTTTTTCAAGAAGAATGTTCCTTTAAAGGACTGTATAACAACTCTGGACAGCAGATTGGATCCAAGAGGAGAATACCAAAACTTCGGTTTTATAGCTTCTCCCTATGGCTCAATGGATGAATTTGTCCATCTTGATGAGGAAAAGAGAAGGAATCTAATAAGAGAGATTAACTCTCTGGATGCCAATTTCATAATCCTTGACCTTAAAGCAGGGCTCGACAGCAGGGTTCTCGATTTTATGCCCTTTTCCAATTCTGGTATACTCATTTTTACTCCAACCCTCCCTGCTGCCAATTTTGCTGCTGTTGAAATAGTGAGAGCTCAAATTCTCAGAAGGCTCAGGGTTCTCTTCTCCCCCTCATCCCCCCTCTGGAGTAGTCTTAAAAAATGGGATATAGACTATGTCAAACTTTTTTCTGAAATCCTCCAGAAGATTGAAGATGTTTACGATGAAACTTTTAAGAACATAGATAAATTGATAGAAGAGGCAGAAGAAGCATTGAGGGAGGAGATTGTTGAGAGATTGAAGGAAAGTGTCTGGGAGTTCAAGGTTTACTTTGTATTGAATAGATTCAATGAGCTTGATGAGAGTGTCAATTATGTGATTTCACCTTTTCTATCAAGGTTATCTAAGTTTGTCTCCTCTGGACTTAGTGTTACAAGCCTTGGCTGGATTGTTGAGAGCAATGAAATTTATGAATCGGGATGTAAAAAGATCCCTGCTCTCATTCTCCCTTCAACTAAGAAAAAAGAGGTTTCTCCAAACATACTCGACCTTATTCCCAGGAAAGAGAAACCAAAAATTTCAAAGAAGGAAGAACCCTCTTCCTCGTCTGACCCTGTTCAGGAGCAGATAGAGATGATCAAGAGAGCCTATACCCTCTCATCAAGCCACTCTTACAGAGAGAATTTTGAATACATTGCAAAGAGGGCTTTATACCTTTTGAGGAACAGACCTGTTCACGCCTTTGGTGCTCCTTTCCTTGTGAGCTCAGAAACTGAAATGAAGCAAATTCTTTTTGGGTCTCAAAAATGATTTGACTCAAAGGCTATAGATTTCCCGAAAATAAATTCTCCTTTCAGGAAAGGGGGATTAATGTCTAAAAAAATTATTTTTTTAATTTTTTTGGTCTTCTTCCCTTTAGAGCTTTTATCAAAGGAAAATATTCCTCCTCCAAAAATTGCGATTTTTATGGCAGATGGATTCCCAACTGTTGATACAGAACCAGTTCCTCCATCGTTTTTAAATGAAGCTTTAAAGGATTTCAATTTGAAGATTATTTCGTCAGTAGAGGATTTGAAAAATTCTTTAAGTGTCGGCAACTTTGACCTTTTCATCCTTCCATACGGGAGTGCCTTCCCTCTTCAAGCCTGGAATTCAATAAGAGATTTTTTAAAGGATGGAGGAAATTTTGTAAATCTTGGCGGAGCTCCTTTCTATCAGCCAGTTTTATGGGAAGTTTCAGGAGAAAAGGGAAGTTGGGTTCTGGGTCCAAGGCAACCAACATGGGCAAAAGAACTTTTGATAGGTCCTGCCGAACCCTTTGATCTTGAAAGCCCTGAAAAATATTCCATTGTAAATGTTGAAGGGACAGGGTGGATAGCAAGGAGGATGCAAAAACCTACCAAAGTTTTTGAGCTCGTTGTAAGGTTTGCTTCTAAGAAAGATTTTGAAAAGGAAGATGGTTCCTCTGGACAGAGGGAAGCTTTACTGAGACCATTGGTCCATATTCTTGATAGTTCAGGCATTCCAAGATTTGCACCTCTTATCGAGATTGACAGATTGTCGGGAGACTATGGAGGAGGAAGATGGATACTTCTGACTTCAAATATGAAACTGGACTCTACAATTCTAAGGAATATTGTTAAAAGAGCTCTCGAAGGAGCTTCAGAAATAAAGATTTTTTCTGTTCCAGCATGCATCGAGCCGGGTGAAGGAGTAAAGATAAGGGTTGTTGTAAGAAGACCAAAACCAAGAGAAGGAGAGAGAATTTTAGAGAGGGCAAGATTGATTGTAAAAAAAGAGGATGGAAAAGAGATTTTATCAGAAGAAATTCCCCTCCATGGAGAAGGGGAAAACAGAATCGGAGAGCTCTTGTTCAAAACAAAAAGGAGTATTGAGCCGGGGTTGTACAGAATAGAGGTTCTAACACCAGATGCTGATTTTAACCCGAAGATTGGACACTCAGGATTCTGGGTAAAGGACAAAGATTTGCTGAAAAATTCTCCAAAAATCTCAATATCAAAGGATTGGATGATGAAAGATGGAAAAATATTCCCTGTTATTGGAACAACCTATATGAGTTCTGATGTCCACAGAAAGTTTCCTCTGGAGCCAAACCCCTTCCTCTGGGAAAAAGATTTTGAAATGATGGAAAAAGCAGGAGTTAATTTTGTTAGAACAGGAATATGGACTGGCTGGTCAAGGATAATGCTTGATCCATGGGCTATCGATGAAAATTTTCTCAGAGCCCTCGAGGCTTTTATTCTCACATCCGCAAAACATAAAATAGTTGTCTGTTTTACATTCTTTGCCTTTCTTCCTCCACCACCATGGAGTCCAAACCCCTATCTTGACCCTTTGGCAATTGAGTGGCAGAAATCTTTCATTTCCTCCATAGTAAATCGCTTTAAGGATTGCGGATGGATCCATTTCGATTTGATAAACGAACCATCCTATGCCCCTAAGGATTTTCTATGGCTGAACAGACCCTTTTACGACGAATTCGAAAGAAAATCATGGATTGATTGGGTTTATAAAAAACATGGAAAAGATCTTCTAAATATATCGATTTTATGGAAAGAACCTTCTAAAATCCCATCTTTGCCCGAAGGTAATGAGTTCAGTTATGCCCCATCAATTGAGAATAGAAAATACAGAAAAGTCATGGATTTTCATCTTTTTTCGCAGGATATATTTTCAGAATGGGTTAAAAAAATTAACTCTGCAATTAAAAGCATCTCAGGAGAAACTCTTGTTACTGTTGGTCAGGATGAGGCAGGAACATCCTTCAGCCCTTCCCCTCAGTTTCACTACGATTCAGTGGATTATACATGCATTCACACATGGTGGAACAACTCGGATCTGCTCTGGGATGGGGTTATGACAAAGGTTCCTGAAAAGCCAAACCTTGTCCAGGAAACAGGAATGATGAGACTTGAAGACATTGATGGGAATTTGTGGAGGAGCGCAGAGGATTCATGGAAATTACTTGAAAGAAAATTTGCCTATGCCTTTGCCTCAAGATCCGCTGGTGCTGTCCAATGGATATGGAACATAAATCCCTATCAACCCATTGATAATGAAGCAGTGATTGGTATATTCAGGGTTGATGGAACAGCAAAACCAGAACTTGATGTTTTAAAGAACTTTTCAAATTTTGTTAATATTATTAAACCATATCTTGGGGATTATGAAGGAAGTGAAGTTTTTATTGTTATTCCCCACTCGAGAATCTTCTCGAGAAGACCATTGCCATTGGATCCAACAAAAAGAGTCGTAAGAGTCCTCTCTGACTATTTCGGAATTGTCCCCTTTGCAATTTCAGAGCACAAAATTTCCCTTGAAAGAATAAGAAATGCTAAATTGCTCATAATCCCCACCCCAGAGTTTCTTTCCAAATCTGCACTGTCCACAATTCTTGAAGCATCCAAGATTGGTATAAAAATCTTAATCACAGGTCCCCTCACTGGAGATTGCTATGGAAGGAGGTCTGAATTGCTTTTAAAATCAGGGTTATTCGATCCTGGAAAACCATTGAGTATAAGGGAAAAGACTCAATGGTCTCTTAAAGGCTCTTCAAACTTTGCAACCTTTGAAAGGGGGGAGATAGAATGGCTGAAAAAGGGCTCAAAGCAAATATCCTTTGAAGGGAATATATGGAATGAGCCTTTACCCCTTGAATTTGCAAAGGAGGAAGAACCCCTCATTGCCCTTCTCAAAGAAGCCTTGAAAAATTCTGGAGTTTCCTTCTATTTTAGCGAAATTCCAATTACAACAAGCATTTTAAAGACAAAGGGACATGTTCTTGCAGTATTTGTAAATGAATCTTCATCGGATATAAAGAGAAGCATAGAGATAGAGTCGAGAAGATATGATGTTTTAGTTCCGGCATCCCGTGCCAAAATCCTTTTTATAGAGAGAAAGACGGGTAAAATTGTGGCTTCATATTTA